>JAZNUW010000087.1:0-18382 GCA_045592465.1 Acutalibacteraceae bacterium
GAACGACATGGCTACGATCCGACTTGTTGTTGTTCTAAACCGCCTGCAAGACAATTTAATTGGAGTCCTGATACTATTGCCGGTATTCTTTCTAAACAAGAGTACTGTGGTGACACAGTTAACTTTCGTTATACGAGAAAATCTTTTAAGAACAAGAAGCGTATTGAAAGGCCCGAAGATGAGTGGATAATTTTTACAGATACGCACTCTGCAATAATCAGTAGAGAGGATTATGCTTTGGTGCAAGAGTTAAGAGAACACAGACGAAGGCCAACCCGAACAGGATTTATAAGTATGTTTTCAGGACTTATGTATTGCGGTGATTGTGGAGAAAAACTTTACTATTGCTCAACAAACAATTACAGACGCCATCAAGCATTCTTCTGTTGTTCGGCTTATAGAAAAAATTCTGATGTGTGTTCAGTACACTACATCAGAGAAAAGATTGTCAATGAGCTTGTACTTGAAAGTATGAAAAGAGTTTTATGGTATGTTCAATGTTATGAAACTCAGTTTGCAAAAGAACAGATGAAAATTCTTGACATAAGGCAACAGAAAGAATTACTTGCTAAACGCAGAGAGCTTGAAAAAGCAATCAGGCGTGTAAATGAAATTGATAACATAATTCAAAAGCTTTACGAAGATAACATAATAGGAAAAGTATCTGATGAAAGATTTGCCACCTTATCCTTATCTTTGGAAAACGAGCAGAAATCTTTAAGAGAAACCATTCCTGAAATGGAAGAGTATATCAGCACTGCATCTGTCAAGAAAGAAAACTTACAACAATTCATTGAAAAAGCAAAGCGTGTTACAAGACTTAAAGAATTGACTCCTGAAATAGTGCATGAGTTTATTGAAAAGATTGTTGTATCAAATCCTGCTTACATTGCCGGTGTTAGACATCAAAACATTGATATATACTATAAAGGTGTTGGTATTATCAAATTCTTCTCGCCTGAAGAAATGGAAACTCTTTATCAGAAGCACATTAACAGCAAACGATCAAAAGAAAAAACGGCATAGTATAAGCTACACCGTGAAAAATCAATATTTTTACTACAGAAGCCACCTTGGGGTACCAACTTCCTTATGAAGGGTACCCCGATGCGTCCTTTCATTTATTATTTGATTTCAACTATATCAACAATTTTGCTGTCGGTGTCTTCACAGACAATTGTTATTTCATCGCCCTTTGACATTATAACAACCATCTCCTCATCAGATGCCTTGATGCTGTAGTAAACGCCCTTGTCATCAATTTCAAGGAAGTATACACTTTCACCGTTCATAACTGCTGTGCGTATATCTGTGATTGCACCCTTGACAGTGACAAGCTCTGCGTCGGGAGTTGCTGTTTCGTCACCGCTGTTATTGGTGGCATCCTCAATCTTATCAATATCAACATCAATTGTGATATTGTTCTGCTTGAGCTTCTTTGCATAAGCATCCATACACTCTGCGATTGTCACGCCTGTAACAACAACCTGATAGTTTTCAACGTTAACCATTGCATAGCGCTTGACAAGGTTATCCTTATCCTTGAGTGACATAAAGTAGGTGGGCTCACCGCTGATGTTAAGAAGAATGGGGAAGGTTGCGTTGTATGCATAGTCCTGCACCTCACCCTGAGCAGAAGACTGTGCTGAGTTTTCCTTAGCACCTGAAACTGCATAGAAGCGTGCATCCTTTGTTCTCATATTGATAAGAACGAAGCCTATGATAGCCTGGTCGTTACCTGCTGAGGTTACGCCTGTATACATATAAACGTCATCATTCTGAGCAAGGAAGTTTTCGCCCTCAGTTGCCATCTTAACGCCGTCCTGACCGATGAGTGAATTGATGAAGCCGTTTTTATACTGGCCGTAGTAGTTGAACTGCTCAACGAGAAGATCCTTTGAATAGATTCCGTCAATCCACTGAAGCTCACTGCTGGTTTTGACCTCGTCGGCAGTGTACTCAACCATATCACCTGAAACGGCATCAACGATAATAACACCCTTGACATCTGTGCCGCCGAAAAGACCGATGGTCTTATCAAGCACGGGGCAGAGCCAGAAGGGATTGCCGTCTTCATCTATTTCGAAGTGAGGCACGTCAAAAATATAGGTGGGATATGCAAAGCGCACATGACGCATAAGATGTTTGCCGAAATGCTCGTGAATTGAATATCTGATATATTCGCCCTCGGGCAGAATGTTAAGCTCAGCCTTCTGAGTCACCATGTTGACAACGATATAACCGGGCAGACCTGCCTTTGTGTTTTTCAGCCACTTGAAAATGTCGCCGTAAGAGAGTGTTGTCACCTTAACGGGCTCATTTTTATAGTTAATCTGTGTCATCTGATTTGAAACTTCAAACTGTGAAATAGCACCGATTGAAGCAAGGTCACCGAGAGTACGGTTAGCAAGCACGCCTGCAGCAAGATTATCAAGCACGGGTACTGCTGAGAAGTCTGCCTCTTCAATATCATTTGAAAAGCTTGTGTCTTCGTTAACGTCAATGATGTTGCTGTAGGTTTTTGCTCTGAAAACAACGGTTGATGTGAGCATACCCACACCCACAACTGCAACAAGAATTGCAATAATAACAACAGAAACAATACTGCGTCTTTTCACATATTCGGTATATTCGGGCTTGATGACTGCGCCGCTTGTAACAAAGAGAAGACCGACAAAAATCGCAGCAACTATACCGAAATACATATAGGTGTCAGTGCTCTTGAAGTTAAGAGGCGGAAGCATAAAATAATAAGTCACAAGTGCACCGATAACTGTGCCGATTACACTTATAATAATTCTGAGCAATGATTTTTCGGGAACAAGATAGGCATTTTTGCCGCTGCCCTTAGCAGAATCTCCGCCACCGGTAAAGTCAACTTTAATAGGTTCCATATTTATTCTCCTTTAAATTAGTTTGTTTCAGCGCCCGGTCTGCCGCAGCACTTTTTATATTTTTTGCCGCTGCCGCAGGGACAGGGATCGTTTACGCCGACCTTTTTCTTGTCGTTGCGTACTGTTCTGCCCTTTTCACTGCCGTCACCGCCGCCTGCTGTGGCTGATGTGACCTTGGCAACCTGCTCGCGCTTGATTTCTTCTTCACTTCTGAAGTGAGCTGAAAGAATAATCTTGACTGTGTCTTCACGGATTGCGCTTGTCATTTCATCAAACATATCATAGCTCATCTGACGGAATGCAACAACGGGATCCTTCTGACCGTAGGCGAGAAGACCAACACTCTGCTTGAGCTCATCCATAGCATCGATATAGTCCATCCACTTAAGGTCAACATTCTTAAGAAGAATTGCTCTTTCAATTTCACGCATTGTTTCCTCACCGTAAAGAGCCTCTCTGCTTTCGTGAAGCTCGTGAGCGCGTGTTGTGAGCATATCATAAACATCCTCTGATGAAAGCTTTGCATCATCCTTGAAGTCATTTTCAGTTGTGAGCCAGCCGAGATATTTTTCTCTGAGGGATGCAAGATGCCACTCGTCCTTGGGCATGCCTGCAGGGCATGAGAATTCAACATCGTCACCGATTGAGTCATCAATCATCTTGGTGATAACAGGCTTCATATCCTCACCCTTGAGCACCTGATCGCGCTGAGTGTAGATGATTTCTCTCTGACGGTTCATAACGTCGTCAAATGCAAGCACGTGCTTTCTTGAAGCGAAGTGGTTACCTTCAACCTTTCTCTGGGCTGATTCAACGCTCTTTGCAACTATGCCGACCTGAATGGGCATATCAGCATCAACTGGCAGAGAATTCATAACAGCTTCCATTCTGTCACCGCCGAACAGACGAAGAAGATCATCCTGCATTGAAAGATAGAAGCAGCTTTCGCCCGGGTCACCCTGACGGCCTGAACGTCCGCGCAGCTGGTTATCGATACGGCGTGACTCGTGTCTTTCTGTGCCGATGATATAAAGACCGCCTGCCTTGCGTACTGCTTCAGCCTCATCAGCAATTGCAGCCTTGTGCTTTGCCTCAAGCTCCTTGAATTTTTCTCTTGCCTCGATAATATCCTCATTATCTGTGTCACCGAAGGCTGTTGCCTCAACGATAAGCTCCTCGGGATATTCAAGACGGCGCATTTCACTCTTTGCAAGGAATTCTGCGTTACCGCCGAGCATGATGTCAGTACCGCGGCCTGCCATATTAGTTGCAATTGTAACTGCACCCAGCTTACCTGCCTGAGCAACAATTTCAGCTTCCTTTTCGTGGTGCTTTGCGTTAAGCACATTATGCTTCACACCGCGTTTTTTAAGTGCCGCAGAAAGTCTTTCACTCTTATCAATTGAAACGGTACCGACAAGAACGGGCTGACCTTTTTTGTTGCACTCAATGATTTTATCGATAATTGCATTGAACTTGAACTGCTCTGTTTTATAAATAACATCAGGCTGGTCCACTCTTGCAAGAGGCTTGTTTGTTGGAATTTCAATAACATCAAGTGAATAGATTTCCTGGAATTCCTGCTCCTCTGTCATAGCAGTACCTGTCATACCTGAAAGCTTTGCATAAAGACGGAAATAGTTCTGGAATGTGATAGTTGCAAGGGTTTTGTTTTCTTTTGCAATCTTTACGCCTTCCTTGGCCTCGATAGCCTGATGAAGACCGTTTGAATAGCGTCTGCCTATCATGATACGGCCTGTGAATTCGTCAACGATGAGCACTTCGCCGTCTTTGACAACATAGTCAACGTCTCTGTGCATAATGCCGTATGCCTTGACGGCAGTGTTGATGTGATGAGCAAGAGTCATATGCTCAGGGTCACTGAGGTTATCAACGCGGAAGAAGGCTTCAGCCTTTTTGATACCGCTTTTTGTCAGTGTTGCGCTCTTTGCCTTTTCGTCAACAACATAGTCTGCGCCCACTTCTTTTGCAAGCTCTTCAAAATCAGCCTTTGAGTCAACCTCACTGATTTTAAGGCACTTAAGACCGCGAACAAAGGTGTTCGCGATGCTGTAAAGCTCACTTGAACGAGAGCCGATGCCTGAAATGATAAGAGGAGTTCTTGCCTCGTCTATAAGAATTGAGTCAACCTCGTCAACAACGGCAAAGTTATGACCGCGCTGAACCTTCTGCTCAAAATACTGCACCATATTGTCACGAAGATAGTCGAAGCCCATTTCGTTGTTGGTGCCGTAGGTTATGTCGGCAGAGTACGCCTTGCGTCTTTCGTCAGTTTCAAGACCGTTGACGATAAGGCCGACACTAAGACCGAGAAAACGGTAAACCTTGCCCATCCACTCACTGTCACGGCGTGCGAGATAGTCGTTGACGGTAACAATGTGCACACCCTTGCCCGAAAGAGCATTGAGATATGCAGGCAGAGTAGCCACGAGGGTTTTACCTTCACCGGTTTTCATTTCGGCAATTCTGCCCTGATGAAGAATAATACCGCCCATAATCTGAACGGGGAAGTGCTTCATTCCGAGCACACGCCATGAAGCCTCACGGCAGGTGGCAAAAGCTTCGGGAAGAATATCGTCAAGGGTTTCGCCCTGAGCGAGTCTTTCTTTGAACTGAACTGTCTTAGCCTTAAGCTGGCTGTCAGAAAGGCCTGAATATTCCTCTTCGAGCGCCAGAACAGCATTGACAATCGGCTTTATGCGTTTAATTTCCTTGGTTGAATAGTCACCAAAGAGCTTTTTAAGTAAGCCCATTTATATCACCTCATTTAGCAATTTCATATACTATATAAATACAATTACTTTATTTTAACATAAAATGCAGGATATTTCAATAGAAAGTTTTCGACATATAATTTATAATAATCACCCTGTACGCGGGGGAGATAAAGCAAAACGGCGGAGAGTGAATCCGCCGTTTTAAATCTATGCTGTTTATTTTACTGTCACTTCTACTATTTCAGTTTCTTTAACACCGTCAACGGTATCAAAATCGATTGATATTTTGAAATAATATGTCTTTCCGCTTTCAAGATTTTTTATGACTGCACTTTCTTCTCTGTTATATTTAGGATATTCCAAAGCATTGCCTGCCATTAACTCTTCTTTAGATGTGTGGAAATCAATATCGTATGCAACCCATTCTCCGCTTGTCTCCCAAGTAAGTTTGACTACACCTGTTTTCTCAGATACCGCTACAAGATTCTTCGGTGCCGTTGCAAGAGTTTTTGCATAAACTGTTGTTTTCTCTGCAAAGACTACATTGCCCTTACTGTCTTTATGATAAGGCTGAACCTCGAAAATGTAGCTGTAACCTTTTTCAAGCTTTTTGACTGTATATGTTGTTTTTCCTTTGATCGAGGCAATTTTGTTATCCTTTCCTGCTTCTCTGTCATACAAATACACTCTGTAACCTGTTGCGCCTTCTACTGCATCCCATGACAAAGTTACTTTATCAATAGTGCTTTCATATGATGCTTTTTTAACATCATCAAGCTTAAGCTTATAAAGTGTTCTTTTTTCAATTTTTCCGCAGACCGAGCAGGTTCTCTGCTTTGTGCCCGTAGCAGTGTAGGTCGCTTTCTTTGTTGTTTTCCATGCGCCGTAATTGTGCTTTACCTGATCTTTTGCGACACTGTGCTTATAGCTGTCACCGCATTCACAGGTGTAGGTATATATGCCGCCGTTTTTGCAGGTAGCTTTTCCACTTTGCTTGAAGCTGTGGCTGTGTTTATAATAAAACTCAACCTCGATACCTCTGAGCTCAAGTGCTTCTCTCAGAGGTTCTTTTGTCAGCTCATTCCACTTTTCTTCCGAGCCTGCGAAATAGATTTTTTCAAGGTTTGGAAAGTCAAAATAAGACAAAGAAATATTAATGCTTTCTGTCGGAATTGTTTTTATATATATGCCTTTTACACTTGAACATCCGGAAAAATTATCTTCGGAAGCCTCAATATAATCCGCCTTATAATCACGAGAATCTTCAAAAACTATTTTTTCTAATTTATCACAGTCTACAAAAGACGATTCCAAAAGATTTGTGTGAGCAGGAATAACTATCTTTTTGAAGGCCGCTCCATAAAAACCGCTCCATATTTTCTCAAGGGAATCAGGTAAGTTAATTGAACTCAGTTTATTGCAGCCACCGAAAGCATCTTCACCAATAACCTTGATGTTGCCGTCAAAGATAACCTTTTCCAAGTTTACGCAATTACTGAAAGCATAAAAGCTTAAGTGTTTAATGCCTTTGGGGATAGTAATTCTTTTAAGACTATCCATACTATAAAAACTTCCTTCACCTATGCTTATAAGTCCTGCCGGCAAAAGAATTTCCTCTACACCCGGAAAAAAAGTGAAAGCATAAGCACCTATATATTCAACTGTTGCGGGGATAGAGATTGTTTTTATATGTGGATATTCTTCTTTATATTCATATGCCGGAAAGTCTTCACAGTGCGTAAAGTTCGTATCTATACCTTTGACTTTTATACCGTCTATGTCGTCTGTTATTGTCACTTTTACAGCCTCTTTTGCTGCTTCTTCATCTTCAAAAAAGTCAGTTACAGCATAGTGCTGACCATAAGTTTTATTTTCTCTGAGTGTGTACACCACATTGTCAATTACAACTGTTCCGTCGTCTGCGCTTGCACTGAAAGACACACAGCCAATTACTATTACAGCAATAACTGAAATTAAAACAAATAGCTTTTTCATACTATCATCCTTCCTTGGTAAGTTTTACCATAAGCAATATAGCACCCTTATGTGAAATCTGTGTGATAAAATCGTATCTGTAATTTTTAGTTTTTAAAGCAAAAAAATGTTTTAGTATTCACTCTCCCTCGCAATTCCGAATTCCGCATTCCGAATTCCGCATTAAAAAAGCAGCCCCGCTGGGAGCCGCTTTCTTAATTTAAACATCAATTCTTCTGTCTTTGTAATAAAACTCCTTGTCGTGCTCGCCGATTTCACGAAGCACCCTGCAAGGGTTGCCCACTGCAACAACATTGGCAGGAATATCCTTTGTCACCACACTGCCTGCACCGATAACACTGTTGTCACCGATTGTCACACCGGGAAGCACAACTGCATTGGCGCCTATCCACACGTTTTCGCCGATGTGAACGGGGATGTTATATTGCATTGCCTGATATCTCAGCTCAGGATCAATGGGGTGGCCTGCCGTTGCAACCGTAACATGGGGGCCGAACATAACCTTGTCACCCACATATATGTCAGTGTCATCAACCAGAGTCAGACCGAAGTTAGCATAAACATTGTTGCCGAAGTGCACGTGCTTGCCTGCCCAGTTTGCGTGGAAGGGGGGCTCGATATAGCAGCCCTCACCTATCTCACCGAACATTTCCTTGAGAAGCTTTTCTCTCTTTTCCTGCTCAAGAGGTCTTGTGGCGTTATAGTCATAAAGCTTTTCAAGGCAGAGCAGCTGCTGAGCCATTATTTCCTCATCCTCAGGCAGATAAAGTCTGCCCTCCTGCATTCTCTTTTTTGATTCCTCAGTTGTCATTGTTACCATAGCTTCACCATATCTTTTCGGGATAAATTCCGTCAATCACTTTCTGTTTCAGTGCCGAAACCACTATTTCCTTATCTTCCTTATATGTCACACCGTACCACTTCTCTTTTGTGGAAAGCACCTTGACCGTTGCCTTGCCCTCTTTGAGAAGATCATCCACAACAAAAGGCAGAAAGTATTCGCATTTGAGCATATTATCCTTATTCTTTTGTAGGAAGCCCTCAAATCTTGCGCCCAGCTCCGTCATCATTTCCTTTGTGAAGCCCCAGCAGTTCATTGAAACAGTGCTGCCCTCGGGGATTTCTGTCCAGCTTTCGCCGTCTTCGGTGAACATAATTCTGCCGTCAATTTTAGCTATCTTTGTTCTCTCGACTATATCTGTCAGGTACCCTGCCGAATCGGTCTGACAAACACCTCTTGCCACGTGACCGTTTTCTGTGAGTGTGTTTTCAACCTTGAAGCCCACCATGCAGAATTCATATTTATCGGTGTTTTCCTTTGCCTTTGTGATTTCGTCATAAACAAGTCTGAAGGTTTCTTTGCCGTAATAGTCATCGGCATTGATAACAGCAAATGGGCCGTCAATCATATCCTTGCATGAAAGCACTGCGTGGCCTGTGCCCCAGGGCTTGACTCTTCCCTCAGGCACGCTGTAGCCCTCGGGCAGATTATTTATATCCTGAAATGCATATTCAACCTTGATTCTGTTTTCAAATCTGCCTTCAATAACAGCCTTGAAATCCTCTTCGATTTCGTGCTTGATAACAAAGATAACTCTGTCAAAGCCTGCTTCAATTGCATCATAAACAGAATAGTGAAGAATTATTTCGCCGTTTTCACCTATGGGGTCAATCTGTTTTAAGCCACCGTATCTGCTGCCCATGCCTGCAGCCATGATAATAAGTGTTGCCTTATACATACATTTCACTCCTTACGGTAAAATCTTGTTTGTTGTGATATATTCAGCTCCGATAAGCACCATGACATCTGCAAAAATTGTGTTGTCAACTGTCCATGCGGCAATTGTCACATCATTCTGTCTTGCATATCTTATTGCAGATATGCATTTATGATAGTTCCAGAAATTGAAATTGATGCCGAAGCCGTTTTCAATGCACCAGTCAATATCCTGCTTTGTGGGGTTGCTCGAAAGAAAAAGTATTTCTGCTTCACTGTCAAGGCTGCGGTATGCTTCAAGATATTCCTTAGTGAAAGAAATGATTTTTGCACCGTCTTTTATGCCGTATTCATTTAGCATTTCATTGAGCCCCGGCAGATATTGTGTGTCGCACTTTTTGATCTCAATTACGGGAAGAATCCCTGTTTTTCTGCACACATCAAGGCTTTCCTTAAGAGTCGGTACAAGAAGATTTTCATAATTTTCAATTCTGTTGCCGTTGTCGATTGTGAGCTCTTTTATTTCTGAAAGGGTGAAATCCTCAACCTGACCTTCGCCATCTGTCATATCATCAACGGTGTCGTCATGTATAACCACCCACTCGCCGTCTTTTGTTGTGTGAACATCAAGCTCGTAATATGTAAAGCCGTATTCTGCTGCACCCTCAAAGGCAGGAATCGTATTCTGAGGATATATTGAAGACAAGCCTCTGTGTGCCACAAGTGTAGGTGCCCCTTTGCCGTGCATACTGAGCATAAGCCCGCTCGGCAGAGTACTGAAAAGGTCTGAGGCATAGATTATGCCCACCACCGTAAGGGTAAGCACAACAAGAACGCACAATGCTTTTATCAGTTTTTTGCTTTTCATAATTTTTCTCCTTAAAGCTCTTTTCATTGATTATACATCATCCGGCTGATAATATCAAGCCATCTTTTTTTCAGCCAAAGACTTGAAGTATTTTTCAAAGTATGGTAATCTATTTATATATTCTCTCTGAAAGGAAGAAATGTTATGATTCAGAAAGCAGAAAACAAGCTTCAGGAATTCAACAAAAAGAAAACTGAACAATATTATAAAAAGAAAGAATCCGACCTTGCAACCTGGGGTCTCACAGCAAAAAAGGGTGAGCCTCCCATAGTCATCACAGATGAAGAGTATGACACTCTTCTTAAGGCAAGTAACGGTCTTGAAAGCAGAAACGGTGTTTCGGTGCTGCTGAATATAGTTGCCATTACCGTGCTTGTTCTCAGCCTTGTCGGCGCCTTTCTTATGGGCATACTCGTTGAAGGCTCTTCAGTGTTTTCCTGCGCAGCCGTAGTTGTGTGTGGTATAGTGTTCACCACTCTTCTCGGCGGTGTTGCCGAAGCAGTGAAGCTTCTTCAGCAGCTTATTGATGACAAGCCTCTCGAAATTCCCGAAAAGCAGGCCGTTGCAAGCAAGCCGCAGCCTCAGGCTCAGCCCGCAGCTCAGGCTCCTGTTTATCAGCAGCAGCCTCCCTATGCCCAGGGCGTTGTTTATCAGCAACCTCCCGTTTATCAGCAGGCACCTGTTTATCAGCAGCCCCCCATTTATCAGCAGGCTCCTCCCCCGGCATATCAGCCCCCTTACAATCCCCCCACATTTGATGAGGATGATATCTTCAAGGCTAATGCTCCGGTGCAGTTCGGCGAATAAAAATTTAACAGCTACACTTTAACGGTGTAGCTGATTTTTTGTCCTGAAATTATATTAATATGCTGAAGCGAGTTAAAAGATGCTGAAAGGCTTTTCCTCACGCCGAAGCCTAACAGGTGTACTGTAAGGAGGGCAAATAAGCCTGAACACCACTCCTAGTAAATGCTGAAGCTTTAAGATTAAGATGCAGAAAGGCTTTCTTCACCCCGAAGCTGTACGAGTGTACTGCGAGTGGGTGAAAAAGGTCTTAGAAAAAATAAACGGACCCGATAATCGAGTCCGTTAAATTTTTTCGCTCTGCGCTTAATATTAAAGCTTCAGTGATTATGCAAGCTCTGCGAAGTACTTGATTGTACGAACCATCTGGCTTGTGTATGAGTTTTCGTTGTCATACCATGAAACAACCTGAACTTCATAGAGACCGTCAGCAATCTTAGCAACCATTGTCTGAGTTGCATCGAAGAGTGAACCGTACTTCATGCCGATAACGTCTGAAGAAACGATGGGATCCTCGTTGTAGCCGAAGCTTTCTGATGAAGCAGCCTTCATAGCAGCGTTGATGCCGTCAACTGTTACGTCGTCGCCCTTAACAACAGCTGTGAGGATTGTTGTTGAACCTGTGGGAACGGGTACACGCTGTGCAGCACCGATGAGCTTGCCGTTGAGCTCGGGGATAACAAGACCGATAGCCTTAGCAGCACCTGTTGAGTTGGGAACGATGTTAGCTGCGCCTGCGCGAGCTCTTCTCATGTCACCCTTTCTGTGAGGACCGTCAAGGATCATCTGATCACCTGTGTATGCATGGATTGTAGCCATGATACCGCTCTGGATGGGAGCATAGTCGTTGAGAGCCTTAGCCATGGGAGCAAGGCAGTTTGTTGTGCATGATGCAGCGGAGATGATTGTATCTTCAGCTGTAAGAGTGCCTTCGTTTACGCTGTAAACGATTGTGGGAAGGTCGTTACCTGCGGGAGCTGAAATAACAACTTTCTTTGCACCTGCATCGATGTGAGCCTGTGCCTTAGCCTTTGAGCAATAGAAACCTGTGCATTCGAGAACAACGTCAACACCGATTTCGCCCCAGGGGAGCTCTGCTGCGTTAGCCATAGCATAGATCTTGAGAGTCTTACCGTCTACTGTGATTGTGCCTGCTTCGTCATCAGCTGAAACTGTGTGAAGGTTCTCACCGAGAACACCACAGTAACCGCCCTGAGCTGTGTCGTACTTAAGAAGGTTAGCAAGCATTGAGGGCTTTGTGAGGTCGTTGATAGCAACAACATCATAACCTTCTGCACCGAACATCTGACGGAATGCAAGACGGCCGATACGACCGAAACCATTGATAGCAACTTTTACTGACATAATTTTTTCCTCCAATATTTAATTGAATTTTTAAAAAATCTACTTTAATATAATATCCCATTTCAAAAAAATTTTCAACCTTTTTAGAAAGATTTTTTTATTGCGGGACAACTTTTGTCATTCTATACAAAACAACCAAAAAACCCGGTGTAATCTGTGCAATACTCACTAAAACTCAGCCTCATTCTGCTCGTCAAGACTAAGATAAAAGCTGGGTATGAACTCATCAAGAAAAGCCTGTGCCTCAGGCATATCCATTTTTTCAATAGATGCCCTTGTGCTTTCCAGTGCTTTTCCGAATTCATTATTGCCGGCATTCTTTTCTTCTATGCACTTGATAAGTGCTGAAATCTTGTCTGCCGCCTTGACAATTTTCCACAGATATTCGTCCTCTTCCTTTCTGAAGAAGGCACTTTCATAAT
Source organism: Acutalibacteraceae bacterium (assembly GCA_045592465.1). Taxonomy (GTDB): domain Bacteria; phylum Bacillota; class Clostridia; order Oscillospirales; family Acutalibacteraceae; genus UBA6857. The sequence continues at coordinate 12,804 of JAZNUW010000087.1, forward strand.
ATGCCCTCATATCCTCGGGCAGCATTGACAGAAGAGTGCGCCCTGCCTTGTCTTCAACCTTTGCAAAGGCCTCTCTCATATCGTCGCTGTGATATTTCACGGGAGTGGGCATATCACCGGTTATGATTTCGGTCATATCGTGATAAAGGCCGAGAAAAGCGGCTCTTTCTGCGTTGAGGCTGCCGCCGAAACGGATATTGCGTATAACAGCAAGTGCGTGGGCAATAACTGCAACATCGTTGCTGTGCTCACTTATGTTTTCTGTGCTGACGTTTCTCATAAGCGCCCAACGGTTGATATATTTCATTCTTGAGTGCATAGCAAAAAAATGTTCCATATATTTTAACTCTCCTTATTATCGGTTGTCTTCTGTGTTGTTGTCACCTTTTTGGATATGACATAGTCATCACTTACGCCTGCCGCAATTGTGAAGGGGTCGGGAATCGTGCCGTTCCAGACATAAAGATATGCCACACCCGTCTGCTTGCCGTACCAGGTTTTATAGGGATGTATAATGTAAAACAGTCCTTTTTCAACATACTCGATGCCCTTGGCGCCGTTAGATGCAAACCAGCCGTAAATTCCTGTTTCCTCGTGATACATACCGTCCTGATAAAGAGTGAGCACCTTCTGCACATCTTTACCTGCCTGACCCTTAAGTGCCTTCTTTTCGGGCTTGATGTCACCGTCAACAATAAAAAGGTTCCAGTCGGGGAATTTATCTTCCTTGCGGGTTGTGTAAACGTTGAGAATCCAGAGATTCAGCTCATTGAAATATGTCATGGTCTGCACACCGTAATAGGTGTTGCCTGTGTAGACAAAGAATTTGCCGTGACATTTTTCGGGACCGCTGTGGTGCACCTTGCTTTCGTTAAGAGGCTGTGCAATTTTATCCCACCAGGAGCTGACGTCATATTGCACAAGCACCTGATAGTCATTATCCGTTCTTTCCGTCTGGGGTGTTGTGCCGCAGGAAACTGTGAGATAGTAGCCTTTTCCGCTTGAGAATGAAGGCCCGAAGCACAGGGCATCGGTACCCGAAACACCGTAACGGCGCGAATATGTTTTGCCGTTGTTGGTCACCTTCGCCTTGAAATCCTGCCAGACCTGAGTCAGATGCACAGTTCTCACAAGACCGCTTTTTTCACAGTCAAGGCCCATTTTGTCAAGCTTTGCAACGTCGATAATTGCTATATAAAGCGCCTTCTTGCCCACAGGATTGAGGGATGCGTAGACCTTTCCGTCTTTTTCGTTATAGCACACATCACCCAGATGGCCCTCAAAGCCCTTGAGAGTACCGACAGCGTTGCCCTCCAGGTCACATTTGACAAAGGTGTTGGTATATGAATAATAGGCATAGCCGTTCTTTTTATCAATTGTCATGCCCTGACAATGCTTGATATCCCACGAGCCGCCGCTTGCAAGTGACAAGGGATAGTAGTCAATAACCGAAAATCCTTCAAATTCTATAACAGGCTCAGCCGTTGTTTCAGGTGCTGCAGTTGTTGTGACAGCAGTTGTGGGCTTTGTTGTCGGCTCGGTAGTTGTTTCCGCCTGCGGTGCAGTCGTCTGTGTGGCAACCGTCGGACTTTTTGTTGTTGCCGCCACAAAGGGTGACAGCACGCCTTCACTGCCGAAAAGGCTCAGACTTATATAACAAAAAGAGGTCAGCGCCATCACGCACAGAAACCCTATTGCAATATTCTGAAGAATTTTTTTCATTATAACAACTCCAAAAGCAAAGTCGCAGACAGGAAAGCCTGCACTGCGACCTTTGTTATCTCAGATTAAATCAGATAATGTCGCCTTCCATACCGGGCACACATGAAGCGGCATTGCTTTCGTCTGTATCGATATGCATAGCAAGTGCATAAGCGGGATTAACTCTGACAACAACATCACCGAAAACAAGGCTTCTGCCGTCAGTTTCAACCTTAACTGAAACGATCTGCTTGTCAACAAGGTTATACTTTTCAGCATCTTCGGGTGTCATGTGGATGTGACGCTTTGCGATAATAACGCCGTCTTCCAGCTCAACCTCACCCTTGGGGCCTACAAGCTTGCAGCCGTTGCTGCCCTTAAGGTCGCCTGATTCACGAATGGGAGCCTTAACGCCGATTGAACGTGCATCGCCTGCACTGAGCTCAACCTGTGTTTCGGGACGTACAGGGCCGAGAATTGACACTGAGGGGAAGCTGCCCTTAGGTCCGATAACCTGAACTCTTTCTTCACAAGCGTACTGGCCGGGCTGTGAAAGGTCCTTTTTTCTTGTAAGCTCATAGCCTTCACCGAAAAGGATGTCAAGAACTCTGCGGCTTACATGGATATGTCTTGCTGATGTTTCAACTAAAACAGGTCTGTTCATATTATTGTCCTCCAAAAAAATATTATAATTATTTTACAAGGGCTATTTTACAACAAAATTCAATTAAATTCAACATAGAAATTGAATTTTTCTGTTTTTGTGTTAAAATATATAAAAAGACCCTGCAAAGGAGTGAACAAAATGGCAACAAAGGAAATAGATGAACTCAGAAGCGAATGTCTGCAGTGCACAAAATGTGAGCTTTGCAGTGGCAGACACAATGTGGTTTTCGGCACAGGCAACCCTGAGGCAAAGGTTATGTTTGTAGGTGAAGGACCCGGCGAGCAGGAGGATTTGCAGGGCGAGCCCTTTGTGGGCAAAAGCGGTCAGCTGCTGGATAAATATCTTTCTCTTATTGACCTTGACAGAAAAGAAAATATTTATATTGCCAATATTGTCAAGTGCCGTCCGCCCCACAACCGTGACCCCAAGCCCGAGGAACAGGATATCTGCATTGAATATCTCAGGCAGCAGGTCAGAATAATAAACCCCAGAATTATTGTGTGCCTTGGCAGAATTGCGGCACAGCGCCTCATTTCCCCTGACTTTCGTGTGACAACACAGCACGGTCAGTTTTTTGAAAAGGGCGGAATTCTCTTTATGGGCACCTTTCATCCCTCGGCACTTCTCAGAAACGAAGCAAACAAGGCTCCTGCCCTGGAGGACTTTCAGGCACTGAGAAGAGTTATGCACGAGCAGCTCTGAGGCAAGTATGATATATAGTCCTGCAGGTTTTATGCGGGACTTTTTTTGTTGGCGGTGGAGGGAAGTCTTCGGCGGCTCCATACCCGAATGGAATTCGGGTCGGCGACGCGTCGCCGCAAAATCGCGCAGCGATTTGATGGAGCCGCCACCCCGAGGTTTCATCCCAATAAAAATACCCTGCAGAGGGTTTCCTGTGCAGGGTACAGCAAAATTATAATTTACAGCTTACTCTTAACTGCTTTTGCAAGCTGATCGGGACATGATGTGCCCTTAAAGCCGCAACGTATGCCTGAAAGCTTTTCAATAAGCTCCTCAGCCTTCATACCTTCAGCCAGCTTTGCAACACCCTGGGTGTTGCCTGAGCAGCCGCCGATAAATTTAATATCCGACACAATGCCGTTATCAAGCTCAAAGGTTATAAGCTTTGCACAGACACCGCTTGTTTTGCATGTATGCTTCATAATTAATTGCCTCCGTGAAAAATATATCACTATAATATTAGAATAGCCGTCTTTTGTCAAGTGAGTATATATATGAGTGCAAAAAGAAGCATCGGGTCGCACCCTTCACTTTTCAGAATAAGCATGAGTGCAATTATCAGCGCCGTGTCGTTATACTTGCCGTCACTTTTCATTTTATCGGGTACTCTGCCGTAGAGGTCACGCATAGCATCAACCTTTCAGTTCATTTATAAGAGGCAGCAAAGACATCATTTTCAATATATTTATTGCCTCGTCGGTTTTCTTTTGTTTTTCAGGCGAGAGCATGGGTTTCAGCGCCCTGAGCAGATCACATCCGGGGTTTTCCCTCTGCTTTGAAAACGAGTTCATAATCTTCATTATTTTAGACAGCATCTGTGGGTCAAAATCGAATCCTGCCTGCTCATTGCTGTTTTGTGACGAGCCTTTTTTTGTTTCCTCTTTCTGAGCACCCGAGAAGCTTTTTGCAAGGTCTGAAAGCTGTTCAATATCGCTCTGGCTCAATGAGTTTATTATGTTTTCAAGGTTATCAATATCCAATGAGCCGAAATCCATAGGCTACTCCCTTTTGCTTCTGAGCATTTCAAGCAGTTTTTTCGCTTCGGGCGATGTCAGCACAGCGCGGATTTTTTCAGGGTCCGCCATAACCCTCTGCAGTTCTTCTCTCTGAGCAGAGCTGAGACTTTTTTTAAGCGCCTCACTGTCAGGATTGCCGCCCGAAAGATTGCCGAGAAGTGAATTTATATGCTCCTGAGAAATATTTATTTCATTTTCCATTGAAAAACCTCCAGACTTGTGTTAATATTAACTGTATAATAATATGCTGCCCGGGGAGTGAAATATGAATGAAGGCCCTTGTCTTTTCTGACAGTCACGGTGCTCTTAACGCCGCTATTGAAATGCTGACAAACGAAAAAGACTGCCCCGTGGTTTTCTTTCTGGGTGACGGTGCAAGGGATTATCAGAGATTAACCGAGTTGTTCCCCGACAGAAAATTTATTGCCGTAAAGGGCAACAACGATTTTCATTATTCCCTTGAAACCGAAGCATATAAGCATATTGAAGGCGTGACAGTTATGGCCTGTCACGGACATATTTTTGATGTGAGATATACACTCTCAGCTCTGCTCAGAAAGGCAGAATCCGTCAGGGCGCACATTGCACTTTACGGTCACACTCACAAAGCAGGCATGTATAACGACCCCGTCACAGGCGTATGCGCAATAAACCCGGGCGCATTATGCGAAAAGAAATACTGTATTCTCACCTTTGAAAAGGGGATGTTTGATGTTGAGTTCAAATCTCTGAATTGAAGCATCACACATGAATATAATTAATATTGGGTTATTTGTTCCGGTCACTGGCTCATTATGAGCTTTGTTACATAAAATCAAAAAGAAAGAAGGATTAAAAATGGATTTTTTTGACGCATTTTTAAATTTCGACCTCAGCGTTTTTGCATGGGTACAGAGCATTCAGAATTCCATCTTAACCGCTATTATGGTAACAATTACCACACTCGGCGATGAAGGCATCATTTTTATCGCCCTTGGCCTTATACTTCTTTGCACAAAGAAGTATCGTAAAGCAGGCTTCACAGTGCTTATTGCATTGCTTGTTATGACATTGCTCAACAATGTTGTGCTCAAAGACCTGTTTGCAAGAGTCAGACCCTTCTACATCTTCGACCTTGAAGGTCTTATGGCTGACAAGGATGTTTTCCTTTCAGCTGGCAAGGGTGCAAGATTCGACTACTTCGTAGAAAAGGTTACAGCTCTCATCGAGAAGTATCCTGAGTTTGCAGCAAAATGGATTGACACATATGAATTCCCCAACTTTGTTGATAAGCTCACAAGCTATTCATTCCCCTCAGGTCACACATCATCTGCATTTGCAGCAGCTATTGCAGTTCTCTGGTACGACAGAAAGATCGGTATTCCCACAACAATTCTTGCCGCACTTATGGGCTTCTCAAGAATTTATGTTGAGGTTCACTACTGCACAGACGTTATTGCCGGCGTTGTTGTTGG
>JAZNUW010000088.1:0-8778 GCA_045592465.1 Acutalibacteraceae bacterium
TTTGTGTTATAGTTAGTGAGTATGGATTATAGTGAGTTTTTATACGCTGATAACTCACATCTTACAAACCAGACGGAATAATCCGTTTAAAGGAGGACGAAAGTTAATGCTTAAGAAAATCAGCACAATCCCGTTCACAGACACACCTGAACAGGCAGCTAAGCTTGATGCAATTATTGCTGAGTGCTCAGGCGACAACAGCATGCTTATGCACGTAATGCAGGAAGCTCAGGCTATCTACGGCTACCTCCCCTTTGAGGTTCAGCAGAAAATTGCTGACGGAATGAAGGTACCCCTTGAAAAGGTTTACGGCGTTGCAACATTCTACGCACAGTTTGCTCTTTCACCCAAGGGTAAGTATGATATCTCCGTTTGCCTTGGTACTGCTTGTTATGTTAAGGGCGCTCAGGAGCTTCTCGATGAGCTTTCAGCTCAGCTTGGCATCGGCGCAGAGGAATGCACCCCCGACGGTAAGTATTCGCTCACAGCCTGCCGTTGTATCGGTGCTTGCGGTCTTGCTCCCGTTCTTACAGTCAACGAGGATGTTTACGGCAAAATCACTGCAGCTGATATCAAAGGTATTCTCGCTAAGTACGCAGAATAATGAGAGAGCTGTCACTCAATGTGCTTGACATAGCCCAGAACAGTGTGTCGGCAAATGCATCACTCATTGAAATTGAGCTAATTGAAAACAGCAAAACAAACGATCTTTTAATTGGCATCTATGACAACGGCAAGGGAATGACTCCTGAACAGGTTGAAAATGTCCGCGACCCCTTTTTCACCACCCGCACCACAAGAAAAGTGGGCATGGGTATTCCTCTTTTCAGGTTTGCAGCCGAAATGACCGGCGGCAGCTTTGAGATAGAAAGTGAAGTGGGTGTGGGCACCAGAGTCAGGGCCTGCTTCAAAACAGATCACCTTGACTTCACCCCTATAGGAGATATGGCTTCCACCATGATTTCTCTTATAACAATGAATCTTCACATCGACTTTCTTTACAGACGAAAGCTTGACGACAAAGAATTCACCGTTGACACAAGACAGCTGAAAGAAATCCTTGGTGATGTTCCTCTTAATGAGCCGAGCATCGCACTGTGGATTACAGATTACATAAACGAAAACACAAAACAACTCACGGAGGTGTAATAATATGAAAACTCTTGAAGAACTTATGGCATTAAGAGATGCTGCTAAGGCTAACCTGACAGCTCGTGACGATTCAACAGAGGTTACACGTATTGTTGTAGGTATGGCTACTTGCGGTATTGCAGCAGGTGCAAGACCCATCATGGCAAAGTTTGTTGAAGAAACTGCAAAGCGCGGTCTTACAAACGTAACTGTTGCTCAGACAGGCTGCATCGGCATGTGCCGCTTCGAACCCATCGCTGAGGTTCTCGTACCCGGTAAAGAAAAGGTAACCTATGTTCAGCTCACTGAAGAAAAGGTTGCAAAGATAGTTGCCGATCACATTGTTAACGGCGTACCCGTTGCAGAATACACAATCGGCGCAGTAACAGAATAAGGAGGAAGTAAAAATGTATCGTTCCCATGTGCTTGTTTGCGGCGGTACCGGTTGTACCTCCTCAAATTCACAGAAAATCATTGAAGCTATGGAAGCTGAGATCAAGGCAAAGGGTCTCGAAAACGAAGTGCAGGTTATCCGCACAGGCTGCTTCGGTCTTTGCGCACTCGGCCCCATCATGATCGTTTATCCCGAAGGCTGCTTCTATTCAGAAGTTAAGGTTGAAGATGTTCCCGAAATCGTTGAAGAGCACCTTCTCAAGGGCCGTATGGTTAAGCGCCTTCTTTACAGTGAGACAGTAACTCCCACTGAAATCAAAGGTCTTCATGACACAGCTTTCTACAGAAAGCAAAAGCGTGTAGCACTTGCTAACTGCGGTGTTATCAACCCCGAAGATATCAATGAGTATATCGCATACGACGGCTATCAGGCTCTTGCCAAGTGTCTGACAGAGCTCACACCCGAACAGGTTATTCAGATAGTTAAGGATTCAGGTCTTCGCGGTCGTGGCGGCGGCGGTTTCCCCACAGGTCTCAAGTGGAGCTTCACAGCTGCTAACAAGGCTGACCAGAAATATGTAGTATGTAACGCTGACGAAGGTGACCCCGGTGCATTCATGGACCGTTCAGTTCTTGAAGGTGACCCCCACTGCCTTATCGAAGCTATGACAATCTGCGGCTATGCTACAGGTGCTACAGAAGGTTATGTTTATGTCCGTGCTGAATATCCCATCGCTGTTGCACGTCTTCAGATTGCTATCAATCAGGCAAAGGAAATGGGTCTTCTCGGCAAAGACATCTTCGGCTCGGGTTTTGATTTTGATCTTTACATCAAGCTTGGTGCAGGTGCTTTCGTCTGCGGTGAAGAAACAGCTCTTATGACCTCAATTGAAGGCAACCGCGGTGAGCCCAGACCCCGTCCTCCCTATCCCGCAGTCAAGGGTCTTTTCGGCAAACCCACAACAGAAAACAACGTTGAAACCTTTGCTAACATCCCCGCTATTATCCGTAACGGCGGCGACTGGTTCGCTTCAATGGGTACAGAAAAATCAAAGGGTACAAAGGTATTCGCTCTCGGCGGTAAGATTGCTAACACAGGTCTTGTTGAAATCCCCATGGGCACCACCCTTCGCGATATCATTTATGAAATCGGCGGCGGCATCCCGGGCGGCAAGAAGTTCAAGGCTGCTCAGACAGGCGGTCCCTCAGGCGGATGTATCCCTGCTTCACTTATCGACACTCCCATTGACTACGACAACCTCACAGCTATCGGCTGTATGATGGGTTCAGGCGGTCTTATCGTAATGGACGAAGACAACTGTATGGTTGACATTGCTAAGTTCTTCCTTGACTTCACAGTTGACGAGTCATGCGGTAAGTGTACTCCCTGCCGTGTAGGTACAAAGAGACTTCGTGAAATGCTTGACAAGATCACAGACGGCAACGCAACTCTCGAAGACCTTGATAAGCTTGAAGAGCTTTGCCACTACATCAAGGATAACTCACTCTGCGGTCTTGGCCAGACAGCTCCCAACCCCGTTCTTGCAACACTCAAGTTCTTCCGTGACGAATATATTGCTCATGTTGTTGACAAGAAGTGCCCCGCAGGCGTATGTAAGAACCTTCTTCAGTATTCAATCGTTGCTGATATGTGTAAGGGCTGTACTCTTTGTGCTAAGAAGTGTCCCGTAGGTGCTATTTCAGGCACAGTCAAAGAGCCCCACACCATCGACCCCGCAAAATGTATCAAGTGCGGCGTTTGTATGGATTCATGTAAATTTAAAGCTATTATTAAGAAATAAGGAGGTACGCCATAATGGATAAAATGGTTAATATTACAATCAACGGTATGCCCTGCAGCGTACCTTACGGCACAACAATTCTCGAAGCTGCAAGACAGCTCGGCATTGAAATTCCCACTCTCTGCTACCTTAAGGAAATCAACGAAATCGGTGCTTGCCGTTTCTGCGTTGTTGAGGTAACAGGTGCAAGAAGCCTCGTTGCAGCTTGCGTATTCCCTATCGAAAGAGACGGAACAGAAATCTTCACAAACAGCGACAGAGTACGTAAGGCAAGAAAGACTACTCTTGAGCTTATCCTTTCAACACACGAAAGAAAGTGCCTTTCATGCGTAAGAAGCGGTAACTGCGAGCTTCAGAAGCTCTGTAAGGAATACGGCGTTGACGACGAAGGCAGATTTGATGGTGACAAGCCCGTTTACGAGCTTGACTACTCAGCAGCTCACATGGTAAGAGATAACAACAAGTGTATCCTCTGCCGCCGCTGCGTAGCTGCTTGCCAGCAGCAGGGTATCAGTGTTATCGGTGCAAATGCACGTGGTATCGACACTCACATCGGCTCAGCATTTGAGCTTCCCCTCAACTCAACATCATGTATCTCATGCGGTCAGTGTATCGTAAACTGCCCCGTAGGTGCTATCTATGAAAAGGACGACACCGAAAAGGTATTTGAAGCTATCAGCGATTCATCAAAGTATGTTGTTGTTCAGGCTGCTCCCGCAGTTCGTGCAACTCTCGGCGAATGCTTCGGTATGCCCGTTGGCACAGATGTAACAGGCAAGATGTTTGCAGCTCTTCGCAGACTCGGCTTCAACAAGGTTTTCGACACCAACTTCGGTGCTGACCTTACAATCATGGAAGAAGCAACAGAGCTTCTCTCAAGAGTTAAGAACGGCGGCGTTCTTCCCATGATCACCTCATGCTCACCCGGCTGGATCAAGTATTGCGAGCACTACTATCCCACAGAGCTTGATCACCTTTCATCATGCAAGTCACCCATGCAGATGCAGGGCGCTATCATCAAGAGCTACTTCGCACAGCAGAACGGCATCGATCCCAAGGATATCGTTTCAGTTGCTATCATGCCCTGCACAGCTAAGAAGTTCGAATGCGGCCGTGACGACGAAAACGGCGCAGGCTATCCTGATGTAGACTATGTTCTCACAACAAGAGAGCTCGGCAGAATGATCAACACAGCAGGCATCAACTTCCAGATGCTTCCCGACGAAGAGTGCGATGCACCTCTCGGTCAGGGCACAGGTGCTGCTGTTATCTTCGGTGCAACAGGCGGTGTTATGGAAGCTGCTCTTCGTACAGCTGCTGAAGTTATCACAGGCACTACTCTTGAAAAGGTTGAATTCAACGAAGTTCGTGGTATGGAAGGCATTAAGGAAGCTGCTTATAAGCTTGGCGATCTTGAAGTTAAGGTTGCTATCGCAAGCGGCACAAAGAATGCTAAGGTACTCATGGATAAGGTTAAGGACGGCACAGCTGATTACACCTTCATCGAAATCATGGGTTGCCCCGGCGGTTGCATCAACGGCGGCGGTCAGCCTGTTCAGTTTGCAACAGTTCGCAACTTCACAGACCTTAAGGGTCTCAGAGCTGCTGCTCTTTATAAGAATGACGAAAACCGTCCTCTTCGTAAGAGCCACGAAAGTGAAGATGTCAAGAAGATTTACGCTGAATTCCTCGGCGAGCCCAACAGCCACAAGGCACATGAGCTTCTTCACACATCTTATGTTGCAAGACCTATGTTCAATAAATAATTTGAATATATAGATAGAAAGCGACTCTTTAAAGGGTCGCTTTTTATAATTATTAATTGTATGTTAGTTTTTTCTTAATTGACAATTAAAATCAACAATCGTAAACTGAAATTATAAATATATAAAGAAGGTGCTTTCACATGAAAAAATCTATCAGCTTTTTATTATGTCTTTTAATGCTCATCCCCTTGGCTTCAGTTTGCTTCGGTGCTTCGGCAGTGAGCCTTTCACAGGGCAAGGATGCTCTTGTTGCACAGTGGCAAAAAGGCAATGAACATGGCTTTGACTATAGGTTTTATTCGCCCGTTAAAGGTGCAGATGACACTACAAAATATCCCATAGTCATTCTGCTTCACGGCAAATACAGCGGTTCAAGTGAAGGCGAACAGCTCAGAGGCACTGACTTTTTCAAATGGTCAAGCAGTGAATTCCAGTCACGCTTTTCAGATGCAGGCGGAGCATTTATCCTTATGCCCAGAACACCCGGCGGTGACATTAACACATGGGACAATTCATCATATCACGCCCCTCTCAAGGCACTTATTGACACCGTTATCGCGCGTTATGGCAACAACATTGACAGAAACAGAATTTATCTCGGCGGTTGGAGCATGGGAGGCGCAGGTGCAATCAGTGTAGCCTCAAACTATAAAAACTTTTTTGCCGCACTTATGGTTATGGCTCCCTTTGACAGCGTTTCACAGTCTCAGGTCAATGCCCTCAAGGATACCCCCATATGGCTTGTAACCTGCACTCAGGACGTAACCGCCTCTTATGTTACCTTTGCAGAGCCCTTCTGGACTAAGGTTAAGGACACAACCAACATTCCCTCCTATTGCCGCATAACAACCTTCAAAAAATATAACTATTATGACACAGGCCATCACTATGTTCATTTTGCCGTTGCCAACGATATGCAAAATCAGCCCTCTGACTGCGGAATGAGCACAAAGGATGCCAAAGGCAGAGGTATCGCCTTAAGCGGCACTTCAACCATGATAACCTGGCTTTCGGCTCAGCGACTCGGTCAGGCCAAAGAAAATGTCTGCCACTGCGATTGCCACGCGAGCTCACTCTGGACAAAATTTGTCTGGGCGCTTACCAATTTCTTCAACATGATTTTCTCACCCTCAAAGAAATATTGCGGCTGCGGTGCAGCTCACTGGTAATGTGAAATCTGTGTGTAGTTTTTATCGAAATTTGTTTACATAATCCCCACATGGATTTAAAAAGACTTTAAGCTTTTTTTAAAGTAATTTCCCTATAATGTGATTGTGCGATGGGAATTGAAATGTGTTTTTTTCCGATTTTTCACATTTCATCCCTCCTTCCCACCGCACTCCCCTCTCCTTTCAAATATGTATGAAAAGAAGCTATGCATTAGTCAGGTGCATAGCTTCTTTCCCTTTTTGTACGCGTATAAACGAGGTGCCGCCCGAAAAAATTTCCCGCCGAATAAACCTGATGCAACAAATTCCTTCTGTAGATAATCTTTTATAGTGAAGAGTTTTACAGGAAGTGAAAAAATGTTTAATAAAAAATCTGTCATCTCAAAAGCACCTCTTAAAGAAAAAGTCGGCATAGTCACAGTTGTCCTGCTGTTTTTGACCGTGATTATGTGTATAGCATCAATTTTTTTATCCTGCAATAATGAAAGCTGTTCATATGCCTCGGCGGAAACGAGCACAACTGCGATATCAACTATTAAGGAAGAGTCAACAGCCGAAGAAGCCTCTGCAGAAGCTTTTGCACTGCCCTTGCAAAGTTTCACTGCATTTCAGGATATTAATGTCACTGCCCCCTTTGCAGGGCTTTATTCAGCCGACACCTTAACAGCAATTTATGAAAAAGAAGCACAGACAAAAATTCATCCGGCAAGTCTTGCCAAAATTCTCACCGCAATAACCGCACTTTCTTATGTGCCCTCAGACACTGTTTTCACTGTAGGCAGTGAGCAGGAGCTTCTTCCTGCGAGGTCGAGTCTTTGTCTTATAAAAGAAGGGCATCAACTAACTCTTTATCAGCTCCTTTCGGGTATGCTTATTGCTTCGGGAAACGACGCCGCCTATACTATCGCCGTAAACACCGCCCGTTTTGTTATGAATCGAGATGACATTAGTGATAAGGAAGCTTTGTCTTATTTTTCCACACTAATGAATTTCATAGCTGAAACTGCAGGCGCAGAGAACTCCTGTTTTATAAATCCCGACGGTTTTGACAACGAAAAGCAATACACAACAATCAGGGATCTTGCCGCTATATGCCGTTATGCTCTTTGTTTTGATGAAATATGTGAAATTGCGGCATGTAGTGAAAAACATATTGTTTTTAAATCAGGTGAAAACGTCACGTGGAAAAATTCAAATCAGCTTTTAAGAAATGAATCTCCCTATTACTTTCCTCAAGCAACAGGTATGAAAACAGGTACTACTCCCCTTGCCGGAAAATGTCTGATGGCTGTTGCTCAAATAAAAGACAAACCTTACATATGTGTTGTTGCCGGCTGCAGCAGTGAGGATAGCCGCTATAAATCCGTAACAGACTTATTCGATTTTGCTTCCCGTATATGACAAAGTTTTCTTTTATCTTATGATAAACTCCAACTATAATATTCACAGTAAAGGAGTTTTTCTATGCTTTGCAGAAATTGCAATTATATTCTGAAGGGCGATGAAGCCTTTTGCCCTCATTGCGGACAGGCCACTAAAACACAGGAAGAAAATCAACAGCTGAACAACCCGATTGAAAATTCGTCTGACATTTCATCTAAGGATAAATGCTCCATATTTGATAATGACGGTGACGAGGAAGAAATAAAAGAGGAAAAAAAGCCTAAAAGAAGCAAGGCAGCTTTTAACATAATTGCCTTGTTCGTCTTTATACTTATTGTTATTGCCGCTTTCACTGCAGTGCAATATTTTGACCTTGCACCTGCCATATCCTCTCTTATAGATTCAGCTGTTTCTTCTTCGGTCACAGAAGAAGCTGAAAAAGATTTATCAGAAAAGGATTTTGATATAGCAACAGGTCTTATATATCCCGATATAAATTATAAGCCTGTGCAATATATCGTTTCATCCCATAAGCCTCTTTCTCTGAGAAAAGGCCCGGGTGACACCTATGCAGCCATTACTTCACTCGCACCTGCCACCCGACTGCAGATAACGGGCGGCTCTGTCAGCAACGACACCTTCGTTTATGTTTATGTCCCCTCAGAGGATGTTTATGGCTGGCTCAATGCTTCATATCTTAGTGAAACCTCCCTGCAGGAAAAAACCTCATTATCCGGCGAAAAGCCTGCCGAAAGCACCACTGCTGACAGTACAACCAAAAACGAGGAAGAGCCCTCACCCTCCCCTCAGAAGCGCACCGCAAAAATAACGGCAGAAAAGGGACTTTATCTCAGAGTCGGTCCGGGCGTGGATTTTGAGGCAGTGACCGTAATAGGCAAGGATGAGGAGGTAACACTCATTGAGGTGTGTCAGAGTGACCCCTCATGGATTTATGTGCAGTTCGGCAAGGACAAGGGATATGTCAGCAGAAACTATATAAGCGAAATCTGATTTTAACGCACATCCGTTTTTCGGGTGTGCTTTTTAGTTTATTTAAAGTTGGGAATATAATATTTACTTAATGAAAAACTTGATATATAATAGAAACATATATCACAGGAGGATAAACTATGA
>JAZNUW010000089.1:0-35880 GCA_045592465.1 Acutalibacteraceae bacterium
CACTGTTTTTATGGGCAAATTATTTCCACAGGCATAATATACATTGTATTCTTCTTCACCTATAGGCAATTTAAAAGTTCCCGTTGCAATATTTCCTCTATCCAAAATGAAGTTCGGCACAACGGCTCCAAAGGGAGTATAATCCTTATAATTATCATATTCCGTCTGTGTTTTTTCTTTCATTTTATGAAAGAAACCTTTGTTGAAAAACTCTGTATTAAGCTCTTTAAGACAAAATCTTAAGGCTGTGTAATCTCCCCCGTCTATAACAAAGTTTGGTTCATAATCCGTAAACTTAATCTGTTTGAAATATCCGTCTCCATACCACATTCCCTGAGCCTCGAATTCAATTTCAACAGGGATATACTTTTCTCCGTCATAATGAAGAGTGAAGCTGTTGACTCTGCCATTAAAGAAATCGCCTTTGTAAAAACTCAGTTTTCTTCTAGTTTCATCGGTAAGATATTCGTCTATATCAATATATACGGGAGACTTAAGATTTCCCCAAAAATACATAAAATTATCAGATGTGAAAAACATCTCACCTTGGGGATTCTGAACTGCTAACACATAGGGATATTTGAAATATATCAACTCACTGCTGAAATATTGAAGGAACTTCTGAGCCTGAGTGTCAGATTTATCCTCATCTTTAAATAGATTGTTGTTAAAATAATTGATTTTTGATTCTATGTTGTTTCCGTTAAGAGCATCACTTATACGAGCTTTAAAATATTCTTTTTCATTGTTATACGAAACAATATAGATAACTGCCATTGAAACTAAAAATAACGCCAGAATGCCAAAGGTTATAGTTCTCCCCAATTTCTTACTTGTCATCTTCATTCCTCCTTTTTAAAAGAATATCCTGTGCCTGAGGTTGTCAAAATAAGGCTTGCCTTCTCCCCCAGTGCCTTTCTTATTCGCTTTATATGGGTGTCAACTGTTCTGTTGTCGCCCTCGAAATCCCAGCTCCAGACCTTGCTTAAAATCACATCACGGCTGAGAACATTGCCCTTATTCTGCATAAGAAGCAATAGCAGATTAAAATCCTTTTGTGCGAGTTTAATTTCTTCACCGTCACAAAAAGCCTTTCTTGTGTCAAGACTCAGGGTCACTCCGCCCCCGGATATTGTGCTATCTGCGCGCAGACCCTTATAGCGCTTTATCATGGTCGAAATTTTTTCACTTAGCACAGACAGCGGAAAGGGCTTGACAATGTAATCATCAGCACCGTATTTATATCCCTTAAGAAGATTTTCCTCCTGTCCCAGTGCTGAAAGAAACAGTATGGGAATATCCGTAAACTCTCTTATCTCTTTGCAGGCTTCGAGTCCGTCTTTATTAGGCATGAGCACATCCAATATTATAAGGTCAAAGCTTTCCTTTTCGGCCAGGTACACTGCCGCTGCCCCGTCTTTTGCCATGGTAACATCAAAGCCTTTTGCTGTGAGATAATCTTTTATTGTTTCTCTTATTTTTATTTCATCGTCTGCTATGAGAACTTTATACATGATTATCCTCTCCTTACACCCTTATAATAAGGTGTCTTTGTGTACTTTCTGTGTCAAATTTATATTTGCTGATAAAATTTTCGCACCCAATCACCGTTTAATCTCATTTTCCTCTACGGGTAACAAAATAAAAGAGGTCGCAGTTTTAACCGCGACCTCTTTTCTTCAATATTCTTTATTATTTCAGCAAAGCCTCGCTTGCCGCGTGGCATTACTTTTTGCTGCCGCCCAAAAAGTAAGAACCTTTCGTGCTTTGCACTCAAGACCCTTTATACTTACGTAAAATACCAAAAACGCGTTGTTATCCAATAATGATTTTTTCTGATGCGTTACCTGCTGCGTCATATGCAACAATCGTGTAAACATCGTCCATCGTACCGTTTTCATCGGTATAGCTCACTCTGTGATATCCGTCATAGGTTTCGCCTCGCCAGAGGAACTCGCCGTTCTTTTCAATGCGATAATGGGATATGCCTATATTATCCGTAGCCTCAGTCCAGCTGAGCTCAATGCCTTCGTCTGTTGCGGCTTTCACTGCCTCACTCATCACGGGTGCTTCACTTTCCAGTACATAACCGTTGGCAACATAATCGCGGTATGTTTCTATAAAGGCAGAGCTGACCTGATTTTCGCTGTAATAGTGGGTGTATGAGAAGGTGATAATGTTTTCGCAATAATATGATGCTATATCCATCTGACGGATGAATCTGTCAAGAGTTGCAGGCACATTAACCACATTTTCTGATGAATGGGGATTGAAAACGCCCTCGCCGAAAGACGGTGCAATTGCCGAGGTGAAGTTTTCACAGTTTGCCCAGAGTCTGATTTTTGCATCGCAGCTGTTCATTGAAAGATAATACATCTCCCAGATATCACCAAGGTCTTCCTCTTCAATCCAACCTGCACCAACAGCATCCTGGGGAGCAAATATATCACCGTCGCGCCAATGACCTTTAGCAAAAATCTTTGTCCAGTGAAGCATAGCCATACCCTTGCCCAGTGACGCATAATCAGATGTGAAGGGGCTCATCATAAGAGGAATTGCAGGGTCAATTGCAGTTGCTCTGTCAAGCACAACATTGAGGCCCTTGACTATATTATCACCGCTGAGCTGCATAAGCACATTGTTGCTGAATTCCATCGTGAAATACCAGCCGTAAAAATTAGCCTCGTTGCCCTTATAATATGTATTGTATATTTCTTCCATCATATCTGCAGTCACATCGCAGACTTCGCCGTACTCTTTGGTAAGTGTTCCGCCTGACCACAGATTATCAAAGGTTGTCAGTCCCACAAAAATCTGAATATCGCTGCCCTTGACTGCTTTAAGTGCGTTGCCTAAAACATCACCGCCAAAAGCCGCTCCCTCAAAAGTATCAAGTGATGAATTGAAATAAATGCTCCAGTTGCCCTCCACGTCCTTATTGGCAAGGTCCTGCAAAACAAGATATTTCACGCCGTCTTTTTCCATTGTTTCAATTTCCCTTGCCCAGCGCTCATCGTCCCAACTTGAAGTGAGCCATGACTGCGCAAAGGTACCGTTGAATTCCGGGTTTGTGCTTCTTTCTTCCAGACCACCCTGGTTAAACAGCAGAATTCCTACTGTATAAACAAAAAACATAAAGAATGACATAAAGCCTTTGAATAGCTTTTTTTCAAGAATAGCAAACATTGCAAATCCTCCTTGTTTGTTATGGGTCAATTGTAACACAGAAGGGAAAATAAAGCAAGAGGCGCGGCGGCTCCACTGCCGGATTTCATCCGGCAAGCGACTTCGTCGTGCAAAATCGCACCTGTGCGATTTTTGTGGAGCCGCCGCAAGCTTCCCGTCACGAAAAAAGCCTCCCACATTTCTGTGAGAGGCTTAATTTAGCTATAGTGTACTATCAAACAAGTTCGATGATGCACATTTCAGCAGCATCGCCACGACGGGGACCTGTTTTGATAATACGGCAGTAACCGCCGTTTACGTCCTTATACTTGGGGCCGATTTCGTCGAAGAGCTTCTTAACAACATCTTCCTTTGTGATGTATGCAAGAGCCTGACGCTTGTTGTGAAGTGTTGCTTCCTTGCCGAGAGTAATCATCTTCTCAGTCATTGAGCGAACTTCTTTTGCCCTTGTAACGGTGGTTTCAATGCTACCCTTCTCAAGAAGGTAAGTTACCATACCTCTGAGCATAGCGTTTCTGTGATCTGTAGGTCTACCGAGTTTTCTGGTACCTGCCATTAGAAATCACTCCTTTACCG
Organism: Acutalibacteraceae bacterium; assembly: GCA_045592465.1. Taxonomy (GTDB): domain Bacteria; phylum Bacillota; class Clostridia; order Oscillospirales; family Acutalibacteraceae; genus UBA6857. The sequence goes on from JAZNUW010000089.1 coordinate 3,763, forward strand.
TTAATAGAATTTGTTTTATTCGTCTTCACTGCGAAGATCAAGACCAAATGAATGAAGCTTGTTGATAACTTCGTCAAGAGACTTCTTACCAAGGTTACGAACCTTCATCATCTCTTCTTCTGTCTTGTTGATAAGATCTTCTACAGTGTTGATGCCTGCACGCTTCAGACAGTTGAATGAGCGTACTGACAAGTCAAGTTCCTCAATAGTCATCTCGAGAACCTTTTCCTTGGCGTCCTCGCCCTTATCGACCATTATCTCTGTATCGTATGCCTCACCTGAGAGGTCGCCGAACAGAGCGAGATGCTCGTTGAGAAACTTGGCACCGAGTGAAACAGCTTCTGTAGCTGATATTGTACCGTTTGTCCACACTTCAAGTGTGAGCTTGTCAAAACCAATGTCCTGACCGACACGAATGTCGTCAATTGTATAGTTAGCCTTGAGAATCGGAGTGTAAATTGAGTCGATTGCAATTACACCGATAACAGGCTGCATGAGCTTTTTGTTCTGCTCTGCTGATACATATCCACGACCCTTAGCAACAGTAAGTTCCATGTTGATGTGGGCGTCTTTATCAAGTGTGCAGATGTGATGATCAGTGTTGATGATTTCAACTTCCGAATCGCACTTGATGTCTCCGGCTAAAACTTCGCCTTCGCCGTTTGCATCAATGTACACTGTTTTGGGTCCTTCACCGTGAATCTTAAGGATGACACTCTTAAGGTTGAGCACTATCTCAGTAACATCCTCCTTAACACCGGGGATTGTTGAGAACTCATGGAGCACACCGTCAATTTTCACACTGGTGATTGCATAGCCGGGAAGTGACGAAAGAAGTATTCTTCTAAGGCTGTTACCTAATGTCACGCCGTAGCCACGCTCTAACGGTTCAACGACAATTTTTCCGTAAGTACCGTCAGCTGCTAATTCTGCAGTTTCGATTCTGGGCTTTTCAATGCCTATCATGCAAAACCCTCCTTCTTATTTTGTGGATGTGTTTTACGCTATTTGTCTTAGTCTATTATTTAGAATAGAGCTCGACGATAAGGTGTTCTTCAACGGGAGTTGAAATCTGATCACGCTCGGGAAGAGCGAGCACCTTTGCTTCAAGGTTGTCACTGTTGAGGTCAAGCCATGCGGGGATGGGTCTTGATGCGTTAGCTTCAAGAACTGTCTTGATCTTAACACTTTCACGGCTCTTAGCTCTGATTGAAACAACATCGCCAGCCTTAAGAAGGTATGAGGGGATGTCTACTTTCTTGCCGTTAACTGTGAAATGTGCGTGAACTACAAGCTGTCTTGCTTCAGCACGTGATGAAGCCCAGCCGAGTGTATAAACTACGTTGTCAAGACGGCTTTCGCAGATACGAAGAAGGTTGTGACCTGTAACGCCTGTCTTCTTTTCAGCCATAAGGAAATACTTATGGAACTGACCTTCCTGGATGCCGTAATAACGTCTGGCCTGCTGCTTAGCACGAAGCTGGAGACCATATTCAGAATTCTTTTTGCGGCTCTGACCATGCTGGCCGGGAGCATAAGAACGACGCTCAAAAGCACACTTGCCTGTATAGCATCTGTCACCCTTTAAAAAGAGTTTCTTACCCTCACGGCGGCACATCTTACATACCGCACCTGTATATCTTGCCATATGTTTGTACCTCCGTTATACGCGTCTTCTTTTGGGCGGACGGCAGCCGTAGTGAGGAATCGGAGTATCGTCTTTGATAAGAGTTACATCGAGACCTGCAGTCTGTAAAGCTCTGATTGCAGCTTCACGACCGGCACCCGGTCCTTTAACATATACTTCAACGGTTTTCATACCGTGTTCAATTGCAGCCTTTGCAGCTGTTTCAGCAGCTGTCTGAGCAGCGAAGGGAGTGGATTTTCTTGAGCCTCTGAAGCCCATTTCACCGGCACTTGCCCATGACACGGCGTTACCCTGTAAATCAGTGATGGTAACGATTGTGTTGTTGAAGGTGGATTGGATATGGGCCGCACCGCGATCAATATTCTTACGTTCACGGCGACGGCGGATAGTGGTAGCTTTCTTTGCAACCTTTGCCATAAATTTATCCTCCTATGATTACTTCTTCTTATTGGCGATTGTCTTCTTCGGACCCTTACGAGTACGAGCGTTTGTCTTTGAACGCTGACCTCTTACGGGAAGTCCCTTTCTGTGGCGAACGCCACGATAGCAACCAATTTCAATAAGTCTTTTGATATCAAATGCTGTTTCTCTTCTAAGGTCACCCTCTACAGTGATGTTGTTGTTAATATAATTACTAAGCTTTGAAACATCATCTTCAGTGAGATCTTTAACTCTTGTGTCGGGGTTGATACCTGTTGCTGCAATGATATCGCTTGCAGTTTTGCGACCAATACCAAAGATATAAGTGAGAGCTATTTCAATTCTCTTATCTCTGGGAAGGTCAACACCTGAAATACGAGCCATTTAGTTGCACCTCCTAAATTGATTACGTCAATTAACCTTGACGCTGTTTGTGCTTGGGATTCTCGCAGATAACCATTATTTTGCCGTTACGCTTGATTACCTTGCATTTTTCACATATTTTCTTTACAGAAGGTCTGACTTTCATTAGGGATTACCTCCTTTATGTTACTTAGATCTCCATGTTATGCGTCCGCGGGTCAAGTCGTATGGAGACATCTCGACTGTGACCTTATCTCCGGGAAGGATACGAATGTAATTCATTCTGAGCTTTCCCGAAATGTGTGCTAAAATTTTGTGACCGTTTTCGAGTTCGACCTGGAATGTTGCGTTAGGCAGAGCCTCAACAACAGTACCTTCGATTTCGATCATATCCTGTTTTGACATAACTTTAACCCCCTGGGTTCGCTATTTTGTTAAGTGTTTTTCTTAGCTTTCGATTTGTTGCCATTGAGTCCTTTGCAAGGAACATTTCTGTTGCCTCAAGGTGCTTCGGGTTTTTACACTTGGGCTTCTCAAGAAGTCTGTGTTTGCCGTCGCACACAAGAACTTTGTCTTTTTCAAAGCCTGCAACCACTGCATAATCACCTTTATCGTGACCTGCCAGCGATTTCACAACCTGCCCTATTTTAAGCTCCATACTTCACCTTATATTTCAGTGAGTATCACGGGGCCGTCTTTTGTGATAGCCACCGTATGCTCAAAGTGGGCTGAGAGCTTTCCGTCGATGGTTTTGATTGTCCAACCGTCGGGAAGCTGCTTGATTCTTGCAGTGCCTTGGTTTATCATCGGCTCAATAGCGATTGTCATGCCCGGTAACAGGCGTACGCCTCGGCCGGCTGTACCGTAATTCGGTACACTGGGGTCTTCATGCAGAGCCTTTCCGATGCCGTGGCCCGTGTATTCACGGACAACACCGTAGCCTCTTTCCTCACAATAGCGCTGAACTGCTGAACCTATATCGCCTAATCTGCCGCCCGGTACCGCAAATCTGATTGCCTCATAAAGGCTCTCTCTTGTGGTATCTATCAGCCGCTTTGCTTCGTCACTTATGTCACCGCAAGCAAAAGTGGCAGCATTGTCACCGTTATAGCCATTCACCTTTGCACCTAAATCGATTGAAACAATGTCACCCGATTTAAGAATGCGCGTTTTGCTGGGAATGCCATGAATAACCTCATCATTTATGGAAATGCACGCAGTAGCCGGAAAACCGTAAAGGTTCAGGAAGTTAGGTTCGGCTCCCTGACTTTTAATGTAGTCATAGGCTATTTTGTCAATCTCCCAGGTTGAAATACCCGGTCTGACAGCCTCACCGGCCACCTTCAGCGCTCCTGCCGATATTCTGCAAGCCTCTCTCATAAGAGTGAGCTCGCGGGTCGTCTTGAGCACTATCATGCTTATTCCTCCAAAGCTTTGAGAACAAGGGCTGAGGTGTCTTTAACCTCTTCCTGTCCCTCAACTATGAATAACTTGTTTTTCTTCTCATAGAAGTCCTTGAGCGGTTCGGTCTGACTGTGATAAACATCAAGTCTTTCCTTAACCGTATCAGGGTGATCATCAGCTCTGATTATAAGCTCTGCGCCGCAAGCGTTGCAGATGCCATCCTTCTCAGGCTTCTTATAAAGCAGGTGATATGAGTTACCGCAAGCGGGACATACTCTTCTGCCTGACATTCTCTCAACAATCTTTTCATCGGCAACCTCGATATCGATAACCTTGTCGATTTCTATGCCCATTGTGTCAAGAGCCTCAGCCTGAGGGATTGTTCTGGGGAAGCCGTCAAGGATGAAACCGTTTTTGCAGTCATCCTCAGCGAGTCTTTCCTTTATAATACCGATAACTACTTCATCGGGAACGAGCTGACCTTTGTCAATGAATTCCTTGGCTTTAACTCCCATTTCCGTGCCTGCCTTAAGAGCTGCGCGGATAATGTTGCCTGTTGATATTGCAGGGATTGAAAGATGCTCACAGATAAATTCTGCCTGAGTACCCTTGCCTGCACCGGGTGCACCTAAAAGAATTAACTTCATGGTTTTCCCTCCTTCAATATTAGTCAAGGAAGCCCTTGTAGTGTCTCATCATCATCTGGCTTTCAAGCTGCTTAACTGTTTCAAGAGCAACACCAACAACGATGATAAGTGATGTACCACCAAGTGAAAGAGTCATCGGTGAACCGATAAGATCTGTGAACAGAGTGATGATGTTGGGGAAAAGTGCAACAACTGAAAGAAGAAGTGCGCCCAGAAGTGTCATTCTGTTGAGAATCTTTTTGATGTAATCCGATGTGGGTTTGCCCGGACGAAGGCCGGGAACCATACCGCTGTTCTTTCTGATATTGTTAGCCATTTCAACCGGATTGTACTGAATGCTTGCATAGAAGTAAGCAAAGAAGAGAATCAGGAAGAAATAAATGATTGAATATACCCAGTGGCTTGTGGAGAACCAACCGAAGAAGGTCTCCCAGAATGTGCCTGTGATCTTGTCTTCATCAAGGAACATCTCAACTGTGGGAGGAAGAGAAAGAATTGATGAAGCGAAGATAACGGGAAGAACACCTGACATATTAACCTTGATGGGAATATGTGTGCTCTGACCGCCGTACATCTTACGGCCAACTACTCTCTTGGCATACTGTACGGGGATTCTTCTTTCAGCGTTATCCATCCATACAATGAAAGCAATCATTGCAAGAAGGCAGATAACTACGATGGGTACAAGTGCATAATAAGCACCGCCCTGAAGAATGTAAGCGTACATCATGTAAACCAGTGTGGGAATACGTGATACGATACCTGCGAAAAGGATGATTGAGATACCGTTACCGATACCCTTATCGTTAACCTGTTCGCCCAGCCACATAACGAAGCATGAGCCGGCTGTGAGGCAAAGGATAACTGCAAGACCCTGAAGCACTGCTGCGAAGCCTGTGAAGAGTTCGCCGTTTGCATCAGTTACTACATAACCCTGAGCTCTGAGGTAGATGAAGTATGCTGTACTCTGTAAGAGAGCAAGAGCAACTGTGGTGTAACGTGTGATTGTAGCAATCTTCTTTCTGCCTTCTTCGCCTTCCTTTGAGAGTTTCTCAAGGGCGGGAATAACGACACCAAGAAGCTGAATAATGATTGAGCTGTTGATATACGGTGTGATTGACAGAGCAAAAATTGTACCGTATGCGAAGGCTTCACCTGTCATCATTGAAAGATAATTCATGAAGGTTTCGCCTGTGGGATCGATGATACCGTTGTCACCTGAAATGTTTGTGAAAGGAACAGGGATAGCGGCACCGATTCTGAAAATCAATACTATAAGTGCTGTGAAGAGGATCTTCTTACGAAGGTCTGCAACCTTCCAAGCATTTATGAAAGTACTAATCATATCAGATCACCTCGATCTTTCCGCCTGCTGCCTCAATCTTCTGCTTTGCAGATTCGCTGATAGCGTTAGCCTGTACTGTGAGAGCCTTAGTGATTTCACCGTAACCAAGAACCTTAACGCCATCGAGAACCTTCTTAACAAGGCCCTTTTCGATGAGTGAATCGATTGTTACCACTGCACCTGCCTCATAGTTTGCTTCAAGTGCAGCAACGTTAACGATTGCCATTTCTGTTCTGAAGATGTTGTTGAAACCTCTTTTCGGAACTCTTCTCTGAAGGGGCATCTGGCCGCCTTCAAAACCGGGGCGCATACCTCTGCCGGCACGTGCCTTTTGACCTTTGTGACCTTTACCGGCTGTCTTACCCTGGCCGGAACCTGCGCCACGACCAATACGCTTGCGCTCTTTGGTTGAGCCGGCTGCAGGTGAAAGTTCGTGCAATTTCATTTTACGCACCTCCTCAAATTAAGCTTCGCTCGTTTCGATAAGGTGAGAAATCTTCTTTACCTTACCCTGAGTCTGGGGGTTGTTCGGCTGAACTGAAACGTCGCCGATTTTCTTAAGACCAAGAGCCTGGGCTGTAGCAATCTGATCTTTCTTTGAACCGATAAGGCTCTTAACAAGCTTTACCTTAATGTCTGCCATCTTGTACGCCCTCCTTAACCTAAGATTTCTTTTGCAGTCTTACCGCGGATCTCAGCAACTTCTTCTATGTTGCGAAGCTTTGAAAGACCGTCGATTGTAGCTCTTACTACGTTACAGGGATTGTTTGATCGAAGAGCCTTTGTACGAATATCTTTGATACCTACTGTTTCAACAACGGCACGAACGGGGCCGCCTGCGATAACACCGGTACCGGGTGCAGCAGGCTTAAGAAGAACTACGCCTGCGCCGAACTTACCGATAATTTCGTGGGGAATTGTTGTTCCCTTGAGAGCAACCTTCATAAGATTCTTCTTAGCGTCTTCAATACCCTTGCGGATAGCGTCGGGAACTTCGCCTGACTTGCCAAGACCGAATCCGATGATGCCGTTGCCGTCACCAACAACTACGAGAGCAGCGAACTTGAAAATTCTACCACCCTTAACTGTCTTTGAAACACGGTTGATGGCTACAACACGTTCTGTAAGTTCATAAGCTGATGCATCAATTTTAGTCATAATTAATTTCCTCCTTGCTTAGAACTTCAGGCCGCCGGCACGAGCGCCTTCTGCGAGCTCCTGTACACGACCGTGATAGATATAGCCGCCTCTGTCGAATACGCATTCTTCAATGCCCTTATCCTTGGCGCGCTGTGCTAATGTTTCGCCCACCTTGTGAGCTGCTGCTTTGTTACCGCCGTACTCTGTAAAATCCTTCTCAGTGCTTGATGCTGATGCGAGAGTCACACCATTAACATCATCGATAAGCTGAGCGTAGATATGGCTGAGTGAACGGTAAACATTCAGACGAGGACAAGTTGCGGTACCGCTGATCTTAGCACGTACTCTCTTTTGTCTCTTCTTTCTTGCTTTATTGCTGTCTTGTTTACTAACCATTGAAATATCACTCCTTTACCTATCTTATTTACCTTTACCGGCTTTACCTTCTTTGCGGCGGATGTATTCGTCAACATACTTGATACCCTTGCCCTTATAAGGTTCGGGAGGTCTCTTTTCACGAATTTCTGCTGCAAACTGACCAACCTTCTGCTTGTCGGCGCCGCTAACGGTTACTTTGTTACCGTTAACTTCAACTGTAATGCCTTCGGGAGCTTCCATGTTTACGTCATGTGAATAACCGATTTTCATTACAAGTGTGTTGCCCTTAACTTCTGCACGGTAACCGATACCGTTGATCTCAAGTTCCTTCTTATAACCGTTGGAAACGCCTTCGATCATGTTAGCGATAAGGGTACGTGTAAGACCGTGAAGTGATCTGTTTTCTTTGTTATCGTTGGGACGTGCAACATTGATTACGTCGCCGTCTTTTGTGATTGTGATGTTGCTGTGCATTGTTCTGGTAAGTGTGCCCTTAGCACCCTTTACTGTAACTGTGCTGCCGTCAACAACAACGTCTACTCCTGCGGGAATCGCAATGGGAGCTCTACCAATTCTTGACATGTCAGCACCTCCTTACCAGATGAATGCAAGAACTTCACCGCCGACGTTTGCCTTGCGTGCGTCCTTGTCAGTCATGATACCCTTGGGTGTTGAAAGGATAGCGATGCCGAGACCCTTCATTACCTTAGGCATATCTTCAACATTTGTGTAAATTCTCAAGCCGGGCTTAGATACTCTTCTGAGACCTGTGATAACCTGTGACTTGTTGGGGCCGTACTTAAGCTGTACGTCGATGATACCCTGCTTACCGTCTTCTTCAACGGTGAAGCCTTTGATGTATCCTTCATCCACAAGAATCTGAGCAATTGCCTTCTTCATGTTGGATGCAGGAATTTTAACTGAATCGTGTTTTGCTGAGTTAGCGTTACGAATTCTTGTAAGCATATCAGCGATAGCGTCTGTTACTTGCATTATTCCTTTACCTCCTTAAAATTTGCAATTGCTTACCAGCTTGCTTTCTTTACGCCGGGAATCTGACCGGCATGTGCCAGCTCTCTGAAGCAGATACGGCATACTCCGTACTTACGGAGATAAGCGTGCGGTCTGCCGCAGATTTTGCATCTGTTATATGCTCTTGTTGTGTATTTAGCAGGTCTCTGCTGCTTTACTTTCATAGCGGTTTTTGCCATTTTAACTTACCTCCTTAATTATTTCTCGAAGGGAGCGCCCATAAGTGAAAGGAGCTCTCTTGCTTCTTCGTCTGTCTTGGATGTGGTTACGAAGCAGATGTCCATACCACGAACCTTGTCGATCTTGTCGTATTCGATTTCAGGGAAAATAAGCTGTTCCTTGATACCGATTGAGTAGTTACCTCTGCCGTCGAAAGCGTTGGGGTTGATACCTCTGAAGTCACGAACTCTGGGAAGTGCCAGATTGAAGAATCTGTCAACGAATTCGTACATCTTTTCGCCACGAAGGGTAACCTTTACGCCGATTACCATGCCCTCACGGAGCTTGAAGTTAGCTACTGATTTCTTAGCTTTGCAAAGAACAGGCTGCTGACCTGTGATTGTTCTGATGTCAGAAACGATAGCATCGAGAACCTTTGAGTTGTCTCTTGCTTCGCCGCAAGCTACGTTGATAACTACCTTATCAAGCTTAGGGATTTGCATAACGCTTTTGTAACCGAACTTCTTCATCATCTGAGGTGCAACCTCATTGACGTAAGCTTCTTTTAATCTTGCCATTGTCATGTTCCTCCCTTATTATTCAAACTGAGCAAGGCAGTCGCTGTGCTTGCAAGCACGCATTTTCTTGCCCTTTTCGTTGATTACGTGACCTACTCTTGTGGGTCTGCCGCACTTGGGGCAAACAAGCTGAACCTTACTTGCGTAAAGAGCTGCTTCTGCCTCGATAATGCCGCCCTGTTCGCCCATCTTGCGAGGCTTAACGTGCTTCTTAACAACGTTTACCTTCTCGACAATAACCTTGCCTTCTGAGGGGCTAACCTGCATTACTTTACCTCTTGCGCCACGATCTTTACCGCTGATAACAGCTACTGTGTCGCCTGATTTAACATGAACTTTACTCATCGTGACACCTCCTTAAAGTACTTCCGGAGCAAGTGAGAGAATCTTGAGATAGTCCTTATCACGAAGCTCTCTTGCTACGGGTCCAAAGATACGGGTACCTCTGGGGTTTTTATCTTCTCTGATGATTACGGCTGCGTTTTCGTCGAAACGAATGTATGTGCCGTCATCACGGCGAACGCCTGTTGCAGTACGTACAACTACTGCCTTAACAACGTCGCCCTTTTTAACGACTCCGCCGGGTGCTGCTTTCTTAACAGAAGCAACAATGACGTCGCCGATGTTAGCATATCTTCTTCCGGTACCGCCAAGAACACGAATGCACATAAGCTCTTTAGCACCTGTGTTGTCAGCTACCTTAAGATAAGTCTGCTGCTGGATCATTGTATTTGGCCTCCTTTAGCTGCACCAATTATTTGGCTTTTTCGATAATTTCTACTACACGCCATCTCTTATCCTTAGAAAGAGGGCGAGTTTCCATAATAAGAACACGGTCGCCTACGCCGCAAACATTGTTTTCGTCATGAGCCTTTACCTTAACGGTACGGTTAACGATCTTCTTGTAAAGCGGATGTCTTACCTTATCCTTGATTGTAACAACAACGGTCTTGTCCATCTTATCGCTTGATACGATGCCAACCTGTGTTTTTCTGAGATTTCTTTCGCTCATTGTTCAGTCCTCCCTTTCTTAAGAATTCTGGCCGTGAAGAACGATGTCACGCTGAACTGTCTTAATTCTTGCGATATCTTTCTTAACTGCGCTTATTCTCATGGGGTTGTCAAGCTGGTTAACAGCCTGCTGGAAGCGAAGATTGAAAAGCTCTTTCTTAAGCTCAGCGAGCTTTGCGTCCATCTCTGCGGCGGACAGTTTTCTGATTTCACTTGCTTTCATTACTGCACACCGTCCTTTTCCTGATCTGCTTTAGTTACGAATTTACACTTGATGGGGAGCTTCATAGCTGCAAGACGCATAGCCTCACGAGCAAGTTCCTCATCAACGCCGGCGATTTCAAACATAACTCTGCCGGGCTTAACAACTGCTACCCAATATTCGGGTGAGCCTTTACCTGAACCCATTCGGGTTTCAGCGGGCTTCTGTGTGATCGGCTTGTCAGGGAAAATCTTGATCCAAACCTGACCGCCACGCTTGATGTAACGTGTCATAGCGATACGGGCTGCCTCGATCTGTCTGGAAGTGATCCATGAAGGTTCGAGAGCTACGAGACCGAAATCACCGTATGTTACTTTGTTGCCCTTGTGAGCTGCGCCCTTGAGGCGGCCACGCTGCACTTTACGACGTTTAACGCGCTTAGGTAATAACATTATTTAGCTCCTCCTTCTCTGTTTTCTCTTCTGGGTCTGCGGCGAGCGGGCTTCTGACGGTTTTCGTTGTTTGAAACCTGAAGCACTTCACCTGTGTAGATCCATACTTTTACGCCGATGCGGCCGTAAGTTGTTTTTGCTTCTGCGAAACCGTAGTCAATGTCAGCACGGATTGTCTGAAGGGGAATTGTACCCTCTTTGTATGTTTCGCTTCTTGCGATTTCAGCGCCGCCTACACGACCTGAAACCTGACACTTGATACCCTTTGCGCCAAGCTTCATAGCACGGCCGATAGCCTGCTTGAGAGCACGACGGAAACTGATTCTCTTTTCAAGCTGAAGAGCAATGCTTTCAGCAACGAGCTGAGCGTTTACATCAGGGTTCTTGATTTCGATAATGTTGAGAGATACTTCTTTGCCAAGCTTCTTTTCAAGAGTAGCCTTGAGCTTTTCGATCTCTGCACCGCCACGGCCGATTACCATGCCGGGCTTAGCAACGTGAATGTTGATACGTACGCGCTTAGCTGTACGCTCGATTTCAACCTTGGGTACTCCTGCGGGAGCAAGTGTTTCAAGGAGATATTCACGAAGTTCATAGTCCTCTACGAGAGTATCGCCGAAGTCAGCCTTCTTTGCATACCAACGAGATTCCCAATCTTTAATTACGCCGATACGAAGACCGGTGGGGTTAATTTTCTGGCCCATTGTGTTTTACCTCCTTCTGAATTATTCTGCTTCCTTGAGTACAAGGGTGATGTGTGATGTCTTTTTGTTGATGCGGAATGCGCGGCCCTGAGCTCTGGGTCTGATTCTCTTAAGAGTGGGACCCTGGCAAACGTAGCACTCAGCTACATAAAGCTTTGACATATCCATATCTTTGTTCTCTGCGTTAGCCATTGCAGACTTTAAAAGCTTTGAAACAACCTCACACGCAGCCTTAGGCGTGTATTTGAGAATTGCCATTGCCTTGTCAGCAGGCTGATTACGGATAAGGTCGAGAACGATCTGAACCTTACGAGGTGCGATGCGCACGAAAGTAACTTTTGCTGTTGCTTCCATTTTAATACACTCCTTTCGACTTATTTACCGTTAGTTGAGGTTTTTGAACCGGCATGACCTCTGAAGGTTCTTGTCGGTGCAAATTCGCCGAGCTTGTGACCGATCATGTCTTCTGTTACATATACGGGAACGTGCTTACGACCGTCATGAACTGCGAAGGTGTGGCCAACGAAGTCGGGGAAGATTGTGGAGCTGCGGCTCCATGTCTTAAGAACGATTTTTTCGCCCTTTTCGTTCATTTTAATAACTCTATCGTAAAGCTTGGGCTGTACGTAGAATCCTTTTTTAGTGCTTCTGCTCATTATTCTTAGCTCCTTTCATCGACCTTATTTGTCGTTACGACGCTTAACAATAAGCTTGTCTGAACGATTCTTCTTAGCACGAGTCTTGTAGCCGAGAGCAGGCTTGCCCCAAGGAGTAACAGGACCGGGACGACCGATGGGTGATTTACCTTCACCACCACCGTGAGGATGGTCGCAGGGGTTCATAACTGAACCACGTACTGTAGGTCTGATACCCATGTGACGTGTACGGCCGGCCTTACCGATTTTCACGTTTTCGTGATCTTCGTTGCCTACTGTACCAACAGTTGCCATACATGCTTCGGGAACCTTACGAAGTTCGCCTGAGGGAAGTCTGAGAAGTGCGTAGCCGCCTTCTTTAGCCATAAGCTGTGCTGAGTTGCCGGCTGCTCTTGCAAGCTGGCCGCCTCTGCCGGGATAAAGCTCAACGTTGTGCACAACTGTACCAACGGGCATATCCTTGAGAGCAAGTGCGTTACCTGCCTTGATGTCTGCTGAAGGACCTGCTTCAACAACATCGCCTACCTTGAGGCCTGCAGGAGCAATGATGTATCTCTTTTCGCCGTCTTCATACTGAAGAAGAGCAATGTGAGCTGATCTGTTGGGATCATACTCAAGAGTAGCAACTGTTGCCTTTACATCAAACTTATCTCTCTTGAAATCGATGATACGATACTTTTTTCTGTTGCCGCCACCTCTGTGACGAACTGTGATGCGACCGTAGCTGTTACGGCCACTCTTCTTGTTGAGAGGAGCAAGAAGGCTTCTCTCGGGACCGCACTTTGAAAGTGCTGAGTAGTCTGTAACTGACATGTTTCTTGTGCCGTTTGTTACAGGCTTTAAAACTCTGATTGACATTTTGTTCACACTCCTTATTGGTTTAGCGGAGGATTGTCATAACCTCCATACATTTCCATCGGGATTTGAATTGTTATACTATATTATATAGTGTTTACGGTTAACTATTAAAGAAGACCGTCGAAGAAGTCGATTGTGTCTGATTCCTCTGTGAGAGTTACGATTGCCTTCTTCCATGAGGGTGTGTAACCCTGGAAACGGCCGTATCTTCTGAGGTGACCCTTGCAGTTCATTGTGTTAACTTTTGCAACCTTAACACCGAACACTTCTTCAATAGCGTTCTTGATTTCAGCCTTGTTTGCATCCTTAGCAACCTTGAAGGTGTACTTTTTGAAGGCTGTGCCCATCATTGATTCTTCTGTGATGATAGGCTTGAGGATGATGTCATGTGCTAATTTACTCATTATGCATATACCTCCTCGATCTTAGCAACTGCGTCCTTGAGAACAACGATGCTGTTGCAGTTAAGAATATCATAAACATTAAGTGTGTTAACAAGTGTTGTCTTAACACCTGCGATGTTTCTTGCACTTCTGTAGATGATGTCATTCTTTTCAGGAAGAACGATAAGTGTCTTCTTGCCTGTTTCAAGGTTTGAAAGAACCTTAACGATTTCCTTAGTCTTGATTGCTTCAAGTGAAAGTGAATCGAGAACGATCATTTCGTTTGCAGCAACCTTTGAAGAAAGAGCTGACTTCATAGCGAGTCTTCTTACCTTCTTGTTTACGTCAAAGCCATATGAACGGGGCTTGGGACCGTGTGCGATACCGCCGTGGTACCACTGGGGAGCTCTTGTTGAGCCCTGTCTTGCGCGGCCTGTACCTTTTTGTCTCCAAGGCTTCTTGCCGCCGCCGCTTACTTCTGAGCGAGTCAGGGTTGACTGTGTGCCCTGACGCTGATTTGCCAGATAGTTGACAACTACAAGATGCATAGCTGAGGTGTTGGGTTCGATACCGAAGATACCGTCAGCAAGGTCAATATCTGAAACTTTCTTTCCGTTTACGTCGAATACTGATACGCTAGGCATTTCTTAGGGCTCCTTTCTTATGCTTTCTTTACGCTGTTTACTACCATTACGATGCCCTTCTTGGGACCGGGGATTGCGCCCTTGATAGCGATGAGGTTGTTTTCTGCATCAACCTTAACAACGTCTAAATTCTGGATTGTAACTCTTTCAGCACCGAGGTGACCTGCGAGCTTCTTTCCTTTGTAAACTCTTGAGGGATCTGAGCAAGCACCGAGTGAACCTGCATGTCTTGCAACAGGACCTGTACCGTGGGATTCCTTGAGTCTTGAGAAATTCCATCTCTTGATAGCACCTGCTGTGCCCTTACCTTTGCTTGTACCGATTACGTCAACCTTTTCACCGGCTGCAAAGATGTCTGCCTTGACGATGTCGCCAACATTCAGCGCGCTGTCATCTTCGAGTCTGAACTCTCTGAGGAACTTCTTGGGAGCTACATCAGCCTTCTTGAAGTGTCCTGCCATAGGCTTGTTTGTTTTTGTTACTTTCTTGTCCTCGAAGCCGAGCTGAACAGCATTGTAGCCGTCGTTCTCTACTGTCTTCTTCTGGACTACTGCGCAAGGACCAAGTTCTACAACTGTTACGGGGATTACGTTACCCTTCTCGTCAAAAACCTGAGTCATGCCGATCTTTCTTCCGATAAGACCTTTTTTCATTGTTTTGTCCTCCTTTGGTTATTGGTTGCCCACGCGGCAACTTGACCTATTTTCCTGCTTGTATTTGATCGGGTATAGAAATTAGAGCTTAATTTCGATTTCAACGCTTGCGGGAATTTCGAGATTTGTCAGAGCCTCAACCGTCTTGGGTGTAGGTCTGATGATGTCGATGAGTCTCTTGTGAGTTCTCTGTTCAAACTGTTCACGGCTGTCCTTATACTTATGAACAGCACGAAGGATTGTAACTACTTCCTTTTCTGTGGGAAGAGGAATGGGACCTGAAACCTGTGCGTTTGTGCGCTTTGCAGTTTCAACGATCATTTCCGCTGCCTTGTCAACAAGGTTGTGATCATAACCCTTAAGTCTGATACGCATCTTTTCCTTAACTGCCATTTTTGTTTGCCTCCTAATGATAATTAGCGGCGGTGTTTTCTTACGCGTGTCCGGGTGTTTTCA
Source organism: Acutalibacteraceae bacterium (assembly GCA_045592465.1). Classification (GTDB taxonomy): domain Bacteria; phylum Bacillota; class Clostridia; order Oscillospirales; family Acutalibacteraceae; genus UBA6857. The sequence continues at coordinate 18,896 of JAZNUW010000089.1, forward strand.
ACCCTTCCATTAAAAAACCGGAAACAAATTCTTATTTCCGGATAGTACGCTTGAAAGCACAGTTCACCCTATACGCTGTTTAAGTCCAAAAGAGCGCAAAGCTCCCCCAACACTTAACGCAAGAACAACGTTAACAAGTGAATATAGACCGCCCGGTTTTAAATCGGACATACTCGGCGGAAATTCCCTGCCTCAGAGGGCAGCCACCTCCCGCGTCATCGCATATCATTGTGGTCTGTCAAGGCATAGTTATACCCTACTACCCTTAACATACGTGTTGTATTATACTATAGCTTTTGTGAAATGTCAACGATTTTCAGCAAAAAACTTTGTGAAAAATGCAGTTTTTTTATTTGTTCATATTTGGGGTCTAAATATGGTATATTTCCTCTTTTTTGGCACGAAATATAGGCTTTTCACCATAGCTTTTTCCTTCTGAATTGCACAAACGCCCGAAAAGGAGTGTGAATTTGCAAGCGGCGGTCGGCGGCTCCATTAAATCACGCAGCGATTTACGGCTGCGGCGCAGCCGAACCGAATGAATTTCGGTTATGGAGCCGCCTTGCACAGACTTGCCTTACTGCACCAAAAATAAAAAATCGGTCTCTTGCGAAACCGATTTCATATAAGAATTATACCACGCCGAGAACCTTATCTGTAGCTTGTTTCAGATAAGCACCTGAGCCCGAGCCCTTTTGTCTGTAGGTCTGGTCTTTTCTGACCGGCTTCATAGGCACATTATAATCGTGGCTGTGAGCCTTCATCTGAAGCTTGCCGAAAACAGGGAAGATAAGTGAGATAAGCTTTCTGTCAGATGCACTGTTCCACACCTTGAACGCAAAATACATGCAGTTAAAGAAGGGATCCCAGTGGTTGAGGAAGCCTAAAATTGCATCTGTAACATCTTCAACATCCTCATATGTCAGATCCTCGCTCATTGAGAGCTGTCCGCTCATTCCGTAGGTTGTCTGTGAATATGCTTCTACATTATAATAGATACCAAGTCCGTCTTTGCGGCAGAAAACACCTACTGACACGCCCTCATATGCCGGCACTGTGTAAAGGCCCACCTTAAGCTCTTTGTCTGTGAGGTTTTCAACATAAACCCAGCAATGGCCTATGGGATGGATGTTTGTGGTTATATGATAAATATACATACGTGCCACTATTCCGTTTTCATTTTCCTGAGGCGGTGTTACAGGTACCTCAGTTGTCGGCTCCTGAATTTCAGGCTCAGTAGTAGGCTCCTCTGTAGTCGGCTGCTGGGTTGTAGGTTCCTGAGTTGTAGGAGCTTCTGTGGTTGTTTCCTCAGTAGTAGTTACCTTTGTTGTGGTAACCTCTGTGGTGGTTACTTCTGTTGTCGCTTCATCCTGTGCAGTTGTGAAAATCTCAGTTGTTTCATCTGCAACACTTGCATAAGCAGGGCACACTGTGCCAAAGCAGAGAATCAGAGCAAGAATGAAGCTCACGATTTTTTTGTTAGTCTTCATTAATAAACCCTCCATTTATAAATGTCCTCTACAGCCTACCATGTTATATATATAATGTCAAACATTTTATTACTTATATAATAATTTATAATTATTGCAAAAAATAAAAGGCTGAAAGAATCAGCCTTTTTATCAGTTATATTCTGCCAAGACTCTTCATAGTTGCAGGTTTGAGATAAGCACTTGCACCTGAGCCGACCTGACGGAAGGTTTTGTTCTGGGGTACGCTCTTCATGGGATGCTCAAGAATAAAGCCCTTATTCTTTATCTGTCTTGTACCGAGAGGAGGCCAGACAAGATGTATGAGCTTGTTTTTTGCACTGCAGCCGCTGTTCCATACCCTGAAAGCAAAATACATGCAGTTGAAAATGGGATCCCAGTGATTGAAATAGTTTATCAGTGTGTCAGAAACATCCTTAACCTTATCGGCAGTAAGCCAGTCTCTAAGGCACATCTGATTTTTCATTCCGTAAACACCGTAGGTGTAAGCCTCTACATTATAATAGATACCAAGTCCGTCTTTGCGGCAGAAAACCCCTATCGATACACCTTCATATGGCGGCACCGTATAAAGACCCACCTGCATAGGCTTATCAGTCAGGTTTTCAAGATAAACCCACATATGACCCACAGGGTGAATATCCGTTTCCATAACATAGACATAAAATGCTGCCACAATTTCATCAGACACAGGCTGTGCTTCGTTTGCGGCAAGTGTCATAGGTGCTGCAGAAAAAGCTATTATCAGCGCAAGAATCAGGCAGACAGTCTTTTTTACTTTTTTCATATTAGTGTACATCCCTTTCAAAGTTAAATAATAAAATTAAAGCCTTCTTTATTTTATCTCCCTCGTGTCCCCTTGTCAACATTGAAAAACTGTGTTATCATATCAAAAACACCAAAGGAGCATATATATAATGAAAAGCAATATTGTTTTAATCGGTATGCCCGCCGCAGGAAAAAGTACGGTAGGCGTTCTGCTTGCAAAGTCTTTTCTTAAGGATTTCGTTGACACAGACCTTGTTATCCAGAGAAAGTACGGCTGCACCCTGTGCAATATAATAGAAAAGGAAGGTACCGATGCCTTTTTAAAAATTGAAAATGATGTTATATGCTCTGCGGATTATTCCTCAAGTGTTATTGCAACGGGAGGCAGTGCCGTTTACGGTGAGGAAGCAATGCGCCACCTCAGAAGCAGCGGTATAACCGTTTATCTCAGACTTTCCCTTGGTGAAATCGAAAAGCGCATAGGCAACATCCACACCCGCGGCGTTGCCATGAAAAACGGTACATCACTCTCTGAGCTTTACAGTGAAAGAGCTCCCCTTTATGAAAAGTATGCAGACATAACAATAGACTGCGAGGGTCTCACCGCTGAGCAGTGCGTTGAAGAAATTCTGCGTCAGCTTTTAAAGCTGTAACTCAATAACCCCGCCACCTGTTACGGTGGCTTTTTTCTTATTCAAGAACATAGATTTCCACAGTTCTTCTGCCGAATTGCTTGCAGGCATCATAGCCTCTTATATAAAGGTCAACAACCGTTGTGCTGTTATGTATAAATCCGCCTGTGTCACCTGCTATGGCATAGCCGTAAACATATCTGTTATCACCGGAAATAATATACAGCTTTGAGCCATAGGGAATTTCTCTGGGGTCAACGGCAACCACACCCGGCTGAGCGCGCCTTCCTGTTGATGTTATTGTACCCGTACAATAGGCAGTTGCCTTGCCCACGATTTTCTTTTTATAGTTTATGGGTCTGTTGTTTTCATCAAGGTCAATTCTGTAAGGCGGCACAAGCTCGGAAATAACTCTGTCATAGACCTTTCCGCCATAAAGGCTGCCCTTTGAGCCGCGCAAAATAATTTTTGTCACAGGCTTTTTTCTGACATCAGTTCTGACTATTTCTGTTTCTGTCAGCTTGCCGTCAACATAGGTTTCTCTGTAATGGTTGACCACCTTGCCGTCCTTGCCTTTTTTCTTAACCTTCACTTCTTCAAAATATTTATTTTCATCATATTCAATTTTTGTTTCAAAGGGAACAACTTCAGTCTTTTTATAGGTTTTATATTCCACTCTCTGAACTGTTATTCTGGCACTCTTTGTTATTTCTTTATTTTTAGCAGGAATAACAATATCATTTTCGCCAAGAGTTATGCCTGCCTTTTTAAGTACCGTTTCAACACTGCCGCCAACGGTTTTGATTTTCCTGGTCTTGCCGTCAACCTTTACCTTGACTCTGAAGGCTCTTTCAACGCGAAGCTGCATATCTGCGGAAAGAACAATATTCTTGCCTATGCTGAGCTCATCGCCCTCGTTGAGCTCGATGCCTGCCTGAGCAACAGCATCTCCTGCTGTGCCCGTAACAGTTAAGATTTTAATCAGCTTATCCTCATCATATAAAAGCACCTGATGAGGCTTTGCAATAATAAGAAAGCCGCCGTCTTCAGAAAAATAATCAGTGATGATTTTATCCTTTTCCTCCACCTCAAAACCCGAATAGCTCAGAATGGTGTCTGTGTCAGATGAAAAGGTGACAACAGTTTTCGTTTCGCCGTCGCACACAACATAGGTTTTCACTGCAAGCTTTGCAGCCACGGCAATGCTGCCGCACAAAAGCACAAGAAGGATAACCGCTAAGGCTACCTTGACTCTGAAGTAGTTTTTAGTTTCACTTGCAGTAACAATTCTGGCTTTCACTGTTATCCCCCTTTCGTATTTCTTAATCAAATGCCGATATATTATAATGTATTTGCCCTGAAAAGTCAAATTTGTCGAACAAATGTTCGATTTTTTATTGACAAAAGACCCTTTTTGCTGTAAAATTATAAGTGTGACATCCGCAAAGGTCACACTCGCAATTCAATCTGCTTTATCGTCTTTTTAAGGCGACAGAGCAGTTTTTTTATTTTTACGAAAGGAGTAACAATGTACAGATTGCTTAATTTGATATCACTTTATATTGCCGTCTTTTTCTTTTATGCGCTCATATTTATAAGGGAGATTGCCTATGAATAACAATTATCTCATTTATCCCTGCAGAATTATGCGCATAACCCAGAGCTATAACGGCAAAACCTCCCACAAGCCACACACCGCAGGTACTCTCAGAGATTTTCCCATAGACGAGGGCTGTGCCGATATGGGCAGAAGCTACATATACTGCCCCTGCGATAAAATGACAGTCAGACGCATTTACGGTGTGGGTGGCGGCGGCACAAACACACTGTGGCTTGAAAGTGCAGAAAAGGTCACCTTCGCTGACGGCACAAGGGATTATTTCACAATGCTCATAACACACCCCGATGACAGTGACCTTGCAAAAATCAAGGTCGGGGATATTTTTTCAAGATTTGAGCCTGTCTGCCGTGAAGGCAAAGACGGAGCAACGGCCTATCACTTTCACATAAGCGGCGGCAAGGGCAGAATGAAGGGTAACGGCTGGCAGAAAAACTCGAAGGGCAAATGGGTGCTCACTACGTCATCGGGCACAGCAAAGCCCGAAAAGCTCTTCTTCATTGACCCTGATTTCACAAAGGTTATAAGCAGTGCCTCACTTAAATTCAGGAGTCTTCCTCAGGAGTATTCGGCAGGGTACTATAAAGTAAACACTGCAGTGCTCAACATCAGAAAAGGCCCTTCAACAAGCTACAGCAAGGTGGGTGCGCTTGTGAAAAACAAGAAAATTCAGATCACTGACATTCGCGGCAACTGGGGCAGCTACGCGAAAAATAAATGGGTCTGTCTTGACTACTGCGAGGCGGTAAAATGAACGAAACCGTTATCGTTGCGCTTATCAGCCTTGCGGGCACACTTTTCGGCAGCTTTGCAGGCATCGTCACCTCAGGAAAGCTGACAAATTACCGCTTGAGCGAGCTTGAAAAAAGAGTTGACAAGCTGGGCGGACTCATTGAAAGAACCCATAATCTTGAAAATCAGGCTTCCATCGGTCGCGAAAAAATCCGCCTTATTGAGCAGCGCGTAGGCACTCTCGAAAAGGCGGCTATGCAGATTAACTGAAAGGAGACTTTATATGAATTTTGATATTACAGACATAATCGAATGTGTGATTGCACTTGTGAGCGCAGTTGTCAGCGCCTTTCTCATACCCTATCTCAAAACTCAGCTCAGTGAAAACAAGCAGGCAAGGCTTATATTCTGGGTCAGAACTGCCGTCAAGGCGGCGGAGCAGCTTTTCGGCAGCAAAACAGGGCAGCAGAAAAAGGAATATGTTGTGGCCTTTCTTCTGTCAAAGGGCATTGTTGTTGACGTCGACGAGGTTACGGCGCTGATTGAAAGCGAAGTTTATAAGCTGACGGAAAAAACCGAATAGCAAAAATTTATCCCGCCGATTTCCGGCGGGATTTGCTGTTTTATTTAAGAAACTCCAGCACATCTGAGAGATGCTTTTCATCAATCATATCGAAGCCTGCTTCAATTTTTTCAACAACCTCTTTTGCCTTAGGGTCGTCTGCTTCCTTGAGCTTGCTTTTCATCATTTTGAATAACATACCCATCATCATCTTGTGCATACCGGTGAGCTTTTTCATATCAAAAGCACCTGGCAGCGAGAAGAAAGGCTCGGTCACGCCGTTCTTTTCTATGATGTCCTTATCCTGCTTTTCGCTTTTCATCATGCCAACGGCAATAACAGCCTTAAGTGTGCCGAATTTCTCTCTTGCCTCTTTAAGGCCCTGCACACCGCCTGCCATAACCCAGCCGATAAAGATAACCTCAGCATCCTCGGGTACACTGCCGCAGTCTTTGAAATCATAAGCACTGAAGCCTGTTTTTTCACTCAGCATTTCAGCATAGGTTTTTGCTGAGCCTGTGTTTGAAACGTAAACTATTGCTGTCATTTTAACTTTCCTTTTATATTATTCAATAGGGAGGTTGAAGCAGTGCATATGAAGACCGCTCTGAAGTCTGAGAGGCTCTGCAGCCTTGAAGGGTGTGCCCTCAGCATGAACCTGGTTAAGAAGCATAACTGATGCAAGAAGACCGATTTCTGCCTGTGACTTGTGGCACTTGATAGACTTCATCTTAATCTCTTCAAAGTCTGTGATGTCGATAATTGTGTTGGGTTTATCTGTATAGTAGAAGCCGATACCGCCAACAGTCCATGCATCGTCACGGAACTTGCCATCGATGAATTCGGGATAGAAGTTGCATCCGGAATCCATGCAGGCATATTTAACAGCCATACCTACCTTGATATGGTCGCTGTGACATTCTGAAACAAGGCTGGGGTCTGCAGTGATAACGAAATCGGGCTTGATTCTTCTGATAACTTCCATAATCTTAAGAGAAATCTCTCTGACGGAGTTATCGTTTTTATCTGCAAAGCCTAAGAAGCCTGCATTCTTAATATCAAGACAGCGCTGTGCAGCAAGAGCTTCCTTCTGGCGTGTGGTCTGCACATTGTTTTCTTTGCCGATGTATTTGGGGTCTGCATATCTGTCATCTGTAACTGTAAGCTCGTAAACTTCAACACCGATTGAGCGAAGCCATGCCATTGTGCCGCCTGCAGCGATTTCATTGTCATCGGGATGAGGCTGAACAAAAAGAACTCTCTTGCACTTGCTTAAATCGGGAGGTGCACAAAGAAGGTCAGCTGCAGCAGTTGCTGCCTCGGCAACCTTTTTAGTTGCAACAAACTTAAGTGAAGCATTACGGTTTTTAAGGGTTTCCTTGATTTTCATATTGGTTTCCTCCTGTCAAATTTAACTATCTTATATATTGTATATCAAATTGCGTCTTCCGTCAACTGATAAGGCGAAAAAACTGTTTCAATCTTTTTATTGCAGCTTTCGGGCGAATAAATCCAGTGGTCAATAAAGTCGCTTTCATTATAATATTTCACAGGCTCGTTAGGATACTGTGCATCAAAGGAGTCAACAATAATAAGCTTTATTTTCATTCTTTCGGGAATGAGATTTTTTATATATACACTTGCGTGCTGACCGGGCTCTACCCCCGGCACATATTCTGCAAGACCTGCAAGGTTAGGCCGCAGCTCAACAAAAATTCCGTATCTTTCAACAGAGCGCACAATTCCCGGTACTGTTTCACCGGGCGCAAAATCGGCAGCATTCTCTTCCCACGTACCCAGAAGCTCCTTGTAGCTAAGGGTTATTCTGCCGCTTTCGTCAATAGCCTTGACAACGGCTTTAATTTTTTGCCCGGGAGTAAACCTTGCCGAAGGATGAGGTATGCGTGAAACGGAAATGCTGTCAATAGGCATAAGGGCAGAAATGCCTGCACCGATATCCGCAAACACGCCGAAGGATTCCATATGAGTTACAGTGGCGTCAATAACGCATCCGGGCACAAGAGTGGAGATATAATCTCTTATGCAGTCCTGCTGAACACTTTTTCTGCTAAGCACAGCATAGACCTCTCCCCTTTCATCAGTGCGAAAGTCAATAATGCGGCACATAACCGGCTTGTTTACTCTTGAAATTATGGCAATATCTCTCACAGAGCCGTCATCTATGCCTATGGCGCCCTCATCTCTGGGGATAATTCCCTTCATCACGCCTAAATCCACGTGAAGATTATGGTCTTTATCACAGACGGTTGCTCTGGCTTCCAGTACCCTGCCGCTGTAGTAAGCCTCTTTCAGCGCGGCCTTTGAGGAGAGAATGTTTTTATTCTCAAGTGTTGCAATAAGATTGTTTTCAGGAAAATACTTTTTCATTTTTATAACCCTTTCTGTTTGTAATTGCAATTAGATTTATATGCATCTGAGCCGTGAAATATATTTTCTGCGGCGATTTTATGAAGTTATGTTCTTTTTTTGTTGATATTTCGGTGAGTGGTGTGCTATAATATACTGATAAAATATAAGTTATACTCCGAGGTGGAAAAATGGATATAAGAGTCGGTGACAGCCTGATTATGAAAAAAAATCATCCCTGCGGAAATAATGAGTTTGCCGTTCTGCGCTCAGGTATGGATTTTAAGCTTGAATGCAAGAAATGCGGTCATGTTGTTATGGTGCCAAGACTCAAGGCAGAGAAAAATATTAAAAAGGTAATAAGAGACGGCGAACAGATTCCTAAATAAATCTTTGACCGACAAGGAGAATAATATGCTGAATAAATTAGTTTCAGTTGAAGAACGTTTCGACACAATCAGCGAAATGCTCTATGACCCTGCTGTTATAGCAGATTTAAACAATTACAGCGCACTGCTCAAGGAGCACAAGAACCTTGAGCCTGTTGTTGAAAAATACAGAGAATACAAAGCTGCCGAGGCAACGCTCAATGAATCAAGAGCACTTCTTGATGAGGGCGGTCTTGATAAGGACTTCCGCGAAATGGTTCAGGAAGAATATGAAGATTCAAAAGAAGCTGTTGCAAGGCTCTATGACGAACTGAAGATTCTGCTTCTGCCCAAAGACCCCAACGACGACAGAAACGTTATCGTTGAAATCCGCGGCGGTGCAGGCGGTGAAGAATCAGCTCTTTTTGCAGGGGTACTTTACAGAATGTATTCTATGTATGCTGAAACAAGGCGCTGGAAAACCGAGGTGCTTTCCTCAAACCCCACAGAGCTTGGCGGCTTCAAGGAAATCAGCTTTATGATAAGCGGTGAAGGCGCATATTCCCGTTTTAAATTTGAAAGCGGCGTTCACCGTGTGCAAAGAGTACCCGAAACAGAAACTCAGGGCAGAATCCACACCTCAACGGCAACCGTTGCCGTGCTTCCCGAGGCTCAGGATGTTGATGTTGAAATCAACCCCGCAGATCTGCAGATAGACACATACCGTGCCAGCGGTGCAGGCGGTCAGCACGTTAACAAAACCGAATCCGCTATACGCATTATTCACATCCCCACAGGCACAATTGTTGAATGTCAGGATGAGAGAAGCCAGCACAAAAACAAGGATAAGGCTATGAAAATTCTCCGTTCGAGAATTCTTGAGGCCGAAAGAGAAAAGCAGATGTCTTCAATTGCCGATGAGAGAAAATCTCAGGTGGGCACAGGCGACAGAAGCGAAAGAATAAGAACATACAACTACCCCCAGGGAAGAATTTCAGACCACAGAATCGGTCTTACCATATATAAGCTTGAGCAGTTTTTAAACGGCGACCTTGACGAGGTTATTGATGCACTCATAACCTATGACACTGCCGAAAAGCTCAGAAGTGAAAGTTAAGTGATAAAATGACAACTCTTTATTTAGGCAATAAACCCGAAGATATTTCTCAGGCTGCCTCTATCCTCAAGGATGACGGCATTGTTGCAATTCCCACAGAAACTGTTTACGGTCTTGCAGGCAACGCTCTTAAAGGCAGCTGTGTCAAAAAAATATATCAGGCAAAGGGCAGACCCTCAGACAACCCTCTGATAGTGCACATAAGTGATTTTTCACAGTGGGCACCCCTTGTCAAAGCTATACCTGAAAGCGCCCTCAGCCTTGCAGAAAAATTCTGGCCGGGCCCCCTGACAATAATTCTGCCAAAGTCAGACATAATCCCCGATGAAATCTGCGGCGGTCTTGACACTGTGGCAGTGAGAATGCCCTCTCACGAAACGGCACGAGCAATCATAACAGAGTGCGGCTTTCCCCTTGCCGCACCCTCAGCCAACACATCAGGAAGGCCAAGTCCCACCTCTGCAGGTCACGTAAAGGCTGACCTTGACGGCAGAATAGATGCAATAGTTGACGCAGGCGAATGCAGTGTGGGCATCGAATCCACTGTTATTTCCCTTGCAACAGATGTGCCGAGGCTCCTCAGACCCGGCGGAATCACTCCGCAGATGCTTATAGATGTGCTCGGTGAAATTGTTATTGACGATGCAGTTTATAATAAGCTTGATGAGGGCGTTACCCCTGCCTCACCCGGCACAAAATATAAGCACTACTCCCCTGCTGCAGGCGTTATTCTCGTGAAAAGCTCTTATGAAAAATATATTACCTACGCACGCGAAAATGCCGATGAGGCTACAGCACTGCTGTGCTTCGAGGGTGAAGAAATAAGCGATATGAAATGTGTTACCTACGGCAAAAAGGATGACCCCTTATCTCAGGCAAAATATATCTTTGATGCTCTTCGCCGTCTTGACGAAATAGGCGCAAAAAAGGTCTTTGCCCGTTTCCCTGAAAATGACGGAGTGGGTCTTGCAGTTTTCAACAGACTTATCCGTGCAGCGGGCTTTAACGTTATAGAAATCTGAGGTGAAAAAATGCTCACAATAGGTCTGACAGGAAAAACCGGTGCAGGCAAAAGCACCGTTGCACTCTATCTCAAAGAAAAGGGCTGCTATATAATAGACGGTGATGTTATTGCACGCAGGATAACAGAAAAGGGCTCACCTGTGCTGTCTTTGCTTCAGAAAGCCTTCGGTGAGGATATTCTCAGTGAAAACGGTGAGCTTATAAGAAAGCGCCTCGCAGAAAGAGCCTTTTCTTCAAGAGAAAACACCGACCTTCTTAACAGCATTACCCATCCCGTTATAAAGCAGAGATGCCTTCAGGAAATTGAAAAGGCAAAGCAAGAGGGCTACACAGTTTGTGTTATTGATGCAGCGGCACTTCTCGACAGCAGCTGCAAAGACCTGTGTGATAAAATTGTTGTGGTCACTGCCCCTGAGGAAGTTCGTCTTGAAAGAATTCTCAGGCGCGACAAAATAAGTGTTGCGCAGGCTATGACAAGAATAAATGCACAGAAACCTGACGATTATTATTTCAGTAATGCTGATATAATAATCAGGAATTATCCGCCATACGATAATGATGAAAGCAATTATAATGAACTCGGGGAGCTGATAAATTGAAACTTAAAAAGTTTATCGCCCTTGCTCTTGCAGTTATAACTCTCATTGGTGTTTTTTACTTCGGCAGCATATCAGTGCTTAAAACATTATATCCTCTGAAGTATGCTGATTCTGTCGAAAGACAAGCCGAAGAAAACAATCTTTCACCTTATTTTGTTTATGCCGTTATTGAGTGCGAAAGCGGCTTCGACCCTGAGGCTGTTTCTCATGTGGGCGCAACGGGACTTATGCAGATTATGCCCGATACCTTCGAGTGGATAAGCTCAAAGCTTGGCGAAGCCAAAGATTATTCCCTTGCCACGAAGCCGGAGGTTTCAATAAAATACGGCTGCTACTTATACGGGTACCTGATGAAAAAATATAAAAGCGAAGAAACTGCCCTTGCAGCCTATCACGCAGGCATGGGCAACGCCGATAAATGGCTCAGGGATGAGCGCTACTCTGCTGACGGAAAAACTCTTCACACAATACCGTTTCCGTCAACTGCCGATTATGTGAAAAAGGTTATCAGAACCAAAAATATATATGAAAAACTATATGACAGAAAGGATGCATAAATTATGTCAAATGAAAAAAGCGCAGCAGACCTTCTCAAAGAAGAACTCTGCTTCGAGAAAAAACACTTCAGCCTTCAGATGAGCGAAGATGAGCTCGCTAAGGCGGATGCTTTCTGCGAAGGCTATAAGGATTTTTTAGCCACTGCAAAAACAGAAAGAGAATGTGTAGACTATATGATTGAAAAGGCTGAAGCTCTGGGCTTCATCGCTTTCGATAATAAAAAAGCCTACAAGGCAGGCGACAAGGTCTATTTCAACAACAGAGGCAAGAGCATCATTCTTGCGGTTATGGGCAAAAAAGGCGTAAGCGAAGGCGCAAAAATTGTTGCTGCCCACATCGACTCACCCCGCCTTGACCTTAAGCCTACTCCCCTTTATGAAAGTGCAGACCTTGCATACTTCAAGACCCATTACTACGGCGGCATAAAGAAATACCAGTGGGTTGCAATGCCTCTTTCACTCCACGGTGTTATGATTAAAAAAGACGGCACAAGTGTCACCGTCAGCATCGGCGAAAAGAAGGGCGAGCCTAAGTTTGTTATCACAGACCTGCTGCCCCACCTTGACAAGGAGCAGTCAAAGAGACCTCTTCTCGAGGGCATCAAGGGCGAAGAGCTCAACATTCTCATCGGCTCAAGACCCTTCAGAAGTGACAGTGGAAGCGAGCTTGTCAAGCTCAATGTGCTTAAAATTCTCAACGAAAAATACGGCGTAACAGAAAAGGATTTCATCTCAGCAGAGCTCGAGCTTGTTCCTGCTCTTGAGGTTAGTGACATCGGCTTTGACAGAAGCCTTATCGGAGCTTACGGCCACGATGACAGAGTCTGCGCGTACCCTGCCGCAATTGCCGCTTTTGAGCTTGATGCTCCCGAGCACACCATTATCACAGTGCTTGCCGACAAAGAAGAAATCGGCTCAGACGGCAACACAGGTCTTAACTCAGCATTTATGAAATATTTCATTTATGACCTTGCAAAAGCGGAAGGACTTGAGGGCAGAGATGTTCTTTCAATGTCCGAGTGTCTCTCAGCAGACGTAAATGCAGGCTTTGATCCCACATTCCCCTCAGTTCACGATAAATATAACTGCTGCACCCTCAATAACGGCTGTGTTATCACAAAATATACAGGCGCAAGAGGCAAGAGCGGCACATCAGACGCAAGCGCTGAATTCATGGGCAAAATCCGCCGTATCCTTGACGGTGCAAACGTTTCATGGCAGATAGGCGAGCTTGGCGCAGTTGACGAAGGCGGCGGCGGTACCGTTGCAAAATATGTTGCAAACCTTGGCATTGACGTTGTTGACCTTGGCGTGCCCGTGCTCTCAATGCATGCACCCTATGAAATTGTTGCTAAGACCGATGTTTACAGCACATACAGAGCCTGCTACGAGTTTTTCAAATCATAAAATGATGCTTAAAGCGCTTTGATCCGGCATTATCACATCAAAAAATTATGCAGTCTGCATATAATACAGCAATATTCATTGTTTTATGCATAAAAATTCAATAAACTTAAAAATAACCTATTGACTTTTGCATAAAAATGCGTATAATGTAGCATAGTCTAAAACAAAAATGAATGGAGATAGAAAAAATGAAAGAAATCAAGAAAATTGTCCTTGCTTATTCAGGCGGACTTGACACATCAATTATCATTCCCTGGCTTAAGGAAAACTATGAAGGCTGTGAGGTTATTGCAGTTTCAGGTGACGTAGGTCAGGCTTCAGAGCTTGAAGGTCTTGAAGAAAAGGCTCTCAAAACAGGCGCAAGCAAGCTTTACATCGAAGACCTCAACAAGGAATTCGTTGAAGATTACATCTACCCCACACTTAAGGCAGGCGCAATTTATGAAGGCATGTACCTTCTCGGCACAGCTTTTGCACGTCCTCTTATCGCTAAGAGAATTGTTGAAATTGCTAAGGCTGAGGGCGCAGATGCTATCTGCCACGGCTGCACAGGTAAGGGTAACGACCAGGTGCGTTTCGAGCTTGCTATCAAGGCTTTTGCTCCTGAAATGGAAATCATCGCTCCCTGGAGAACATGGGAATTCAAGAGCCGTGAAGACGAAATCGAATATGCTATCAAGAAGAACATTCCTCTTAAGATAACAAGAGAAACAAACTACTCAAAGGATAAGAACATCTGGCACCTTTCACACGAAGGTCTTGATCTTGAAAATCCTGCAAACGAGCCCAAGTATGACGAGATTCTTGAAATGGGCGTTACACCTGAAAAGGCTCCCGACGTTCCCACATATATCACTCTCGGCTTCGAAAAGGGTATCCCCGTAACACTCAACGGTGAAAAGCTCGGCGGTGTTGAGATGGTTAAGGCTCTTAACGAAATCGGTGGCGCAAACGGCATCGGTATTATCGACATGGTTGAAAACCGTCTTGTTGGCATGAAGAGCCGTGGCGTTTATGAAACACCGGGCGGAACAATTCTTTATAAGGCTCACGAAATGCTTGAGCAGATCACTCTCGACAGAGATACACAGCACTTAAAGCAGCAGCTTGCTACTAAGTTCTCAGAGCTTGTTTACTTCGGTCAGTGGTTCACTCCCTGCCGTGAAGCTCTTTCAGCTTTCGTTGACAAGACTCAGGAAACTGTTACAGGTGAAGTTAAGCTTAAGCTCTACAAAGGCAACATCATCGGCGCAGGTATGACATCACCCTATTCACTTTACAGCGAAGAAATCGCAACATTTGATGAGGATGACTGCTATGATCAGGCAGATTCAAAGGGCTTCATCAATCTCTTCGGTCTTCCCCTCAAGGTCAGAGCAATGCTCTCAAAGGAATGGGATAAATAATAAAAAAGCGGGTGTCGGAAGACACCCATTTTTTTAATGCAGAATTCAAAATGCAAAATGCAAAATTGCGGGTCGCTTCGCTCCGATCGTATCCGTTTGTGACCGAATAAAAAACAGCCCTTTTCCCGCCAATTTTCTTCGTATCTTTAACAGTGCTAAAAACAAACCTGTGGTAAGGAATTAAAATCAAAATGATTTGTTTAACTATTGACAAAACCCTATTTTTTTAGGATAATTAACAGGTACACTCTAAAACTAACAGGAGGTAGCAGTTATGCCCCTTTGGACAGGACGCTTCAAAAAATCACTTGATAAAAAAACAAACGATTTCAACTCTTCCATCCCCTTTGACTGCCGTATGGCACAGCAGGATATAAGAGGCTCTATTGCTCATGCAACAATGCTGGGCAAGCAGAATATCATCGACAAGAGCGAAAGCGATAAAATCGTAGCTTCACTCAAGGAAATTGCCGCTGACCTTGAAAACGGCAAGCTTGAAATCGATATGACAGCTGAGGATATACACACATTTGTTGAGGGTGAGCTGACAAAGCGCATCGGTGACAGTGGCAAGCGACTTCACACAGCAAGAAGCCGTAACGACCAGGTTGCCCTTGATTTAAGACTTTATCTTATTGACCAGTGTGACGTGCTGGAAAAATCAATCCGCGACCTTATTATGGTCATTGCAGACAAGGCAGAAGAAAACTACGATGCAGTTATGCCCGGTTACACACATCTTCAGCGCGCTCAGCCCGTAACCTTCGGACATCACCTTATGGCATATGCAAGCATGCTTATGCGTGACCTTGACAGACTCTGTGACTGCAAAAAGAGAATGGCTGTGTCACCTCTTGGTTCAGGTGCTCTTGCAGGCACAACATATCCCCTTGACAGAGAATATGTTGCAGAGCTTCTCGGTCTTCAGGGTGTGAGCACCAACAGCCTTGATGGCGTTTCAGACAGAGATTACGCCCTGGAGCTTCTTAGTGTGCTTTCAATTGTTATGGTACACCTTTCACGTTTTGCTGAAGAGGTTATTGCATGGTGCTCATGGGAATTCAAATTCATTGAGCTTGACGATGCTTTCTCAACAGGCTCAAGCATTATGCCTCAGAAGAAGAATCCCGATATCGCAGAGCTGGTACGCGGTAAGGCAGGCAGAGTTTTCGGTGATTTGCAGACACTTCTGACAGTTATGAAGGGCATTCCCCTTGCTTATAACAAGGATATGCAGGAAGACAAGGAAGCTGTTTTTGATGCACTTGACACAGTTATTATGTGCCTTGACACCTTTGCTCCCATGCTTGAAACTGCAACGGTACTTCGCGACAATATGAGAAACGCAGCGGCAAGAGGCTTTATCAATGCCACCGACTGTGCTGACTATCTTGTTTATAAGGGTCTTCCCTTCCGTGATGCTTATAAGGCAACGGGTATGCTTGTGGCAACCTGCATTGACAAGGGTCTCACCCTTGAAACACTGCCTATTGAGGAATACAAGGCAGTCTGCGACCTCTTTGAGGAGGATGTTTATAAGGCAATTGACCTTGATGAATGTGTCAGCAAGCGCACCGTCAAAGGCGGCCCCTCACCTGAATGTGTTATGGCAGAAATCAAAGCCCTGAAAGCAGAGTTAAACAAATAAAACAGGCAAAGTTTTTTGGTTGCTTTTTTATAAAGAAGTAACGCACGCACGGCGAGTGCAAAAAAAGTTACAGATATGTACGCGGGAAAGTGGTCGGTAAAAGGACAGGCTTTCCCGCCGTTTTTATAAAGGAAGAAAACATGAAAAAGTTATATGATAAAAGCAAGCTCACCTTCTCAATAATTTGGATAGTTGCCTATTGCGTGCTTATGAGCGCAGGTGATGCTCTTTCAGATAAGCTCGGCATAGTAAAGGCAGTCACCCTGCCCACTGCCCTGTTGCTGTCGGCAGTTTTGCTTGCATTTATAAAAAGGAACCGCCTCACTAAGGAGTACGGTCTGTGCAGAAGCGAAGTGCCTGCAAAAAATATGCTCTTTTATCTTCCCCTTGTGATTATGATGGGAGCCAACCTTTTTTGTGGCTTAAAGCTCAACCTGTCAGCAGCTGAAACAGCACTTTATATTCTGACGATGCTTTGCGTGGGCTTTCTTGAGGAGGTAATATTCAGAGGACTTCTTTTCAATGCCATGGCTGAAAACGGCATCAGGTCGGCGGTTATTGTTTCGAGTATAACCTTCGGCATGGGGCATATAATAAATCTGTTTAACGGCTCAGGTGCAGAGCTTCTGCCGAATATTCTGCAGGTTATTTATGCAGCTGCGGCAGGATTTATGTTTGTGATGATTTATTA
>JAZNUW010000090.1:0-3658 GCA_045592465.1 Acutalibacteraceae bacterium
GGCAATAAAACCATCGAATGTTACAGCTTCGGGCATATCGGAGAAGTAATAATCTGAGAATACCCAGTCCTTATGAACGGTTCTGCCCTTTTCGTTCAGCACGGTAATTCTGTAAATGAAGACCTCGTTATCCTCACTGACTTTTGCCTGAGGCACGGTAATATAGTGCTTAAGACTGTCTTTTCTGTAGCTGAGAGCCGAACCTTCGGGAAAAACGGGAGCAGTGGCTCTTTCTTTTCTCTCTTCGAACGAATATTTTGTCTTGTTCTTTTCAGCGATATTATCGATGAGGAACTCTCTCATAATCTTTCCCTCATCCACATCAAGCACCTTGACAAGAACTCTGTTATCTGCGTCAACCTCAATAATAAGAGCCTGACTCATTCTTTCTCTTTCCTCGGGGTACTGTCCGTTTTTGCCGTCTACGGCAAGCTCAAAATAAGAAAGTCCGCCGTCATTTATAGCTGTGAATTCGCCCTGCCACACAGCTCTCGGATCGTTTGCAGGGAAATGAGAATGTCCTGAGATATGTACAACCTGAGTATATTTCGAAAGCACATCCGAAAAGACATCCAGACCCCAGCCGTCAGTTTTGCTACTTCCGTAAACAGTATCCCTTACATGCTCATGCTGAAAGACAAACACAGGCTTCTGAGGGTCATCCTTAACTGCTGCTGCAATATTTTCATCGAGCCATTTCACCTGATCTTCAGTATAATGCTTGAGTGTTTTGCTGCGGGAAACACCGATGAAATGAAAACCGTTGATAACTCTGTGGAAGTCAGATTCCTGGCCGGTTATTCCCGTAAACACCTTCGGGCTGCTGCTTGAAAAAGCATAGCTGTCGTGGGCCTTGGCTATAACTGCCAGGCGCTCAGTACCCTCACGGATTTCGTTATCGGTTATTGCAGCAAAGGCAAAAAATGATTTCAGCAGGCCATTGTCTGTAAGATCACCTGAAAAAACCACGGCATCTAAATTTTTATAATCCGCATCTGCGTCACTTATGGCATAAGCAGTTTTGAGCATAGCTGATGTTCTCTTGCAGCCTGTATCGCCCAGATTCTCAATGTGAGTATCACTTACAGCCACAAAACGCATAACGGGCACGAAATCGTCCTGCTTGATTTCGGGAACAGGCGCCACATAAGAGGGAGCCAGAAGTGAGGCTAAAAGAGTAAAAAAACTAAGAATGATGCCGGTTAAAACCGTTATTATGTTCATAAAAATTCTCCTTTGAATTAATATTTTCCTTTATTATTTTTGCTTTATAAAAGCCTTATCCTTTTCGGGTATCCCTGATTCATCGGTAATATATCGCTCAACCCTCATGCTTAAATTATACTTTTCTCTCAGAGCAATTATTTTTTGCATCATAGGTGAAGCATGATGAACATCCAGAGCTTCCTGATTTTCCCAGCTATCAATAAGAAGCAGGGTCTCACTGTCGCTCAACGGAAAAAAGTAGTCATATTTCAGATTTCCCTTTTCTGCACGTATTTCATCGACAATACCGCTTGAAATCATCTCACGTGCAAATTTTTCAGCATTTTTATCTGAACCCGAATAATAAATGTTTATTGTTATTGCCATAATTCACCCCGCAAATTTGAGCTAAATATTTTTTGAGGGTACGCATAGCTCTGCGCAAACCTTAAACCGAAGCTGACTGAAAAAAATCAGATCTCACGGTCAGTACGCATAATTATATCATAAAAAAAGAGATTTGTATATCAAAACCTTTTTATTGACAAGCTTTTTATTTTGAACTTATTGCCTTGGTGCGGAAAGCTGAGGGAGTCATTCCTGTTTTTTGTTTGAACAGCTTTGAAAAATAGTGAACGTCCATAATTCCGCAATGCAGTGAAACAGTCTGAATCTGAAGAGAGGTGGTACGCAGCAAATGCTTGGCATAGGAAATGCGCTTGTCATTTATATATTCGGTAACCGTTTTGCCCGTTTCTTTTTTAAATACAGTGGAAAGATAAACATTGCTGACATTCAGCTGAGTGGCAAGGGCCCTGAGACTCAGCTCTGCAGAAAGATCTGAATCTATTGCAATGACCGCCGCTTTGACAAGAGGTGAATATGCTGATGATTTTTCTCTGACAAGTCTGCAGTAATCTCTGAACATTTCTGTCATAAGCTCATTTCCCTGTTCCACAGAAGTGAAAAGCTCAATTTTCAAAGCAAATGCAGATGATATTCTGTCAAGATGCACCGGATGCACTCCCCCGCGCTCTGCCGCTTTTCTGAGAAGGGTATTCATAATAATTCCGTAGTTTTTTGCATTTCTTACCGGGTCAGCAACACGCCTTTCGAAAAGAGATTCATTAAAGGCCGCAAAAAGCTTGTTGAGCTTACTCTCGGATCCCATAGTTACAGCATCCAGAATCTCATTTTCAAATGCGTAACGGCGCTCCATAGCTTTGGTTTCCGAAAAAATTTTGTCAAGCTCTTTACCGGAAGCTCCGGCAAGGTTGGGCTGCTCAGAATTCACTTCGCTTACGATATCAGCAACTGTGTATCTGCCACCCCACATTCTTTCGCAAAAGGAATCGAGAAACACATAAATCGGGCTGTAAGGTGACAACACCGGCAGAATTGCGCAAAAATCGTTTATTGTTTTCTGATACCTGGGCTCAATTCTGTTTTTCTGACAAAGCTCCAGAATTTGTGTTTCACCTAATCTTTCCTGCAGAAACGGACCTATGACCACAACCTTGCGGCCTGTGCTCTGAGGAATTAAAAATGCATTATACAGAAGTGAAAAGGAATCCTTGAATTTATAAAGAGTGTTTGGCCTTATGCCGCCCAGCAGACTTTCCAGAGTTGTGTTGGGTGAGAAAATCTTTTCAAAAAAGGAAATATCCCTTTCGTCAACTGCATCAAAAATAGTGTCATGGGGCGAAACCACAGTTATATGCAGACCGCATTTTTCCAATGATTCTTTTAAAAGCGTAAATTCATTTTCCTGAAACATGGCAACCTCGACAAAAATATTATTTACTTTACACATTTTACCATATTTTTTGTATATAAACAACTACTTTTTTAGGTGTTATATTAAAATATTACAAAAATACTTTAATTTTTTACTCACGAAACAGCATGCAAATATTCTATACTGTATATAGTAGATATTTATAGGTGTTTTTATAAAAATATCTTACATAAAAAATAAGAAAAGAGGAAACATTATGTCAAAAAAACAAGTTCAACTTGACGCAAGCGGAAACCGTAAATTCAGTATCCGTGACTGCGTTGCTTATGCTGCAGGCGACCTTGGCAGAGATAAGACAGCTGAACCCACAGAAAGCGAATCAGTATAAAACAATAAGCCCGGCAGCTGAAACCGTCGGACTTTTATAACTAAACCTATAAGGAGATGCAACATGAGAAACACTTTAAACTTTAACAGAAAATGGGCTTTCACAAAGCAGGCAAAGGAAATCCCGGCAGCGATGCCCACCGATTGGAATTTTGTCAATCTTCCTCATTCCTGGAACGCTATTGACGGTCAGGACGGAGATAACGATTATTTCCGCGGCACTGCTTATTATGCAAAATCATTCAGCAAAATGGATCTTCCCGAGGCTGAGCAGTACTATCTTGAAATCAAAGGTGCAAACTCTTCTGCCGATGTTTATCTCAACGG
>JAZNUW010000091.1:0-24769 GCA_045592465.1 Acutalibacteraceae bacterium
GCCGTCTTCATTCTGATAGTTTTCAAGAATAGCTGCAGTTGTTCTGCCGATAGCAACACCTGAACCGTTGAGAGTGTGCACAAGCTGAGCCTTTTCCTTCGGGCCGTTCTTATAACGGATTGATGCACGTCTTGCCTGGAAATCCTCAAAGTTTGAGCAGGAGCTGATTTCAACATATCTGCCGTAAGAGGGCATCCACACTTCAATATCATAGGTTTTTGCTGATGAGAAGCCGATGTCACCGCTTGAAAGGGCAACAACTCTGTGAGGAAGTCCGAGAAGCTGAAGTACTCTTTCAGCATCGTTTGTCAGCTTTTCAAGCTCAGCATAGCTGTCTTCAGGCTTTGTAAACTTAACAAGCTCAACCTTATTGAACTGGTGCTGTCTGATAAGACCTCTTGTGTCTCTGCCTGCTGAACCTGCCTCAGCTCTGAAGCAAGCTGAATATGCGCAGAAGCTCATGGGAAGCTTATCGCCGTCAATAATATCATCACGATACATATTTGTTACGGGTACCTCTGCAGTGGGGATGAGGAAGTAGTCGTTTGTCAGCTTGAATGCATCCTCTTCAAACTTGGGAAGCTGGCCTGTGCCTGTCATTGAAGCGCGGTTAACCATAAAGGGAGGGAACACCTCTGTGTAGCCGTGCTCAGTGTGAGTGTTGAGGAAGAAGTTGATAATAGCTCTTTCAAGTCTTGCGCCAAGACCTCTGTAGAAGTGGAAGCGTGCGCCTGTTACCTTTGCAGCTGTTTCGGGGTCGAGAATGCCCAGGTCTGCACCGATATCCCAGTGTGCCTTTGCTTCAAAGTCAAAGCTTCTGGGCTCACCCCAACGGCGGATTTCAACATTTTCACTGTCATCCTTACCGATAGGTGTTGTTTCTGAGGGTACGTTGGGGAATTCATACATCATTGTCTTCTGCTTTGCAGCAAGCTCGCTCTTTTCAGCATCAAGAACCTTGACCTCTTCCTTGATGGCGTTCATTCTTGTCATAATTTCGCTGATGTCGCCGCCCTCTTTCTTGATCTGAGGGATTTTCTTGCTTGCAGTATTCTGCTCAGCCTTGAGTGCGTCTGCCTTCTGAGTCAGCTCTCTGACCTGCTTGTCAATTGCAAGGATTTCGTCAACAAGTGCATCCATATCCTTGTTTCTTGTTTTCATGGCTGCCTTAACCTTATCGGGATTTTCTCTTATAAGCTTGATATCTAACATTTTTCTTGCTCCTTTTTTCTTTTATAGAAATTTAGTTGTTTCCTAATGCCATAAGCATCTTTTCAAGATCTTCCTTGCTGAAGAACTCTATCTCAAGTGTGCCCTTATTACCTCTGGACACATTGATTTTTGCTTTTCTGCCCATTGTTTCACGGATTGAAAGCTCACATTCATCATAGAATGAATCGCGCTTTTTCTTCTGCTTGATTCTTTCCTCGGCGGGCTTGGTCAATGTCTTGACTATCCTCTCTGTCTCGCGTACTGAAAGCTCTTTTGCAATTATCTCTTCAACCAGCTTTTTAAGCAGCACCTCATCGGTTATGGGAAGAATTGTTCTTGCGTGGCCTGCTGAAAGCTTGCCCATTTTCACCATTTCAAGGATTTCCTGAGGCAAAACAAGGAGTCTGAGAGCATTTGCCACTGCAGGGCGGGATTTTCCCACTCTTTCTGCCGCCTGCTCCTGAGTCAGACCGTAAGTATCCATAAGCATTCTGAAGCCTTCTGCCTCTTCAATGGGGTTCAGGTCTTCTCTCTGCAGGTTTTCTATAATTGCAAGCTCCATTGCCTCCTGGTCAGTCATTTCTCTGACCACAACGGGCACTTCACTGAGTCCTGCTATGCGGGACGCGCGCCAACGTCTTTCACCGGCTATGAGCTGATAGCCGCCATCCGAGAGAGGACGAACAAGCAAGGGCTGTATAACACCGTGCTTTGCTATGCTGTCTGCAAGCTCATTAAGGGCTGCTTCGTCAAAATATTTTCTCGGCTGATCTCTGTTTGGCTCAATATCGTTTATATTGACCAGCTTATCGCCTTTTTCTTCTGTGGAGTTGTCAATAAAAAGTGCGTCAAGACCTTTTCCAAGGCCTGCTTTCTTTTTTGGTGCCATATTTTTCCTCCTTGGGTTGTATTTCTATCTTCTCGCTGAAATCAAATATTTCAGCATATCTGGTTTTACGCAGTAAAACATATCGAATTTGCCGTAAGGTAAATATATCGGGTTGCCGCAAGGCAACATACCGACAATACTTCCTCTCCGGACGGGTGTTACTTTTCCCCACGAAAAGCTAACCAAAAGAACTTTAGTGCTTTTTCCCTTTTATCTGGGGCGTTTATTATTCTTTTTTAGAAATTCTTTTGTGAAATCCACATAGGCAAGACTGCCTTTTGATGACCTGTCATAATAAAGCACAGGCTGACCAAATGAGGGAGCCTCGGAAAGTCTGACATTTCTGGGAATAACCGTTGCATAGACCTTCTGCGGGAAGAATCTCTTGACCTCTGCAACAACCTGCTGTGTCAAATTAAGTCTGCCGTCATACATTGTGAGCAAAACGCCCTCTAAATCAATGAGAGGATTATATAAGCGCTTAACCTGTCTTATAGTGTTCATAAGCTGTGAAAGGCCTTCAAGAGCATAATATTCGCACTGAATAGGCACTATAACACTGTCTGCAGCACACAGCACATTAACAGTGAGAAGTCCCAGTGAAGGCGGACAGTCTATAACAATAAACTCATACTTTTCCTTCAATGGCGCCAATGCATTCTTAATGCGTGAATCTCTGTTTTTCATATCAACAAGCTCAAGCTCTGCACCTGCAAGATTCATATCCGAGGGCAGCATATCAAGACACTTGAAAGGAGTTTTTATAAGAATATCCTCTGCCTTGACATCGCCCACAATCATATCATAGGTTGATGCCTTGACATCTCTTTTGTTTACGCCAAGACCGCTTGTTGCATTACCCTGAGGGTCAACATCCACAAGAAGAGTCTTATAGCCGAAACTGCCTATGGTTGCAGCTAAATTGACAGAGGTAGTTGTTTTGCCTACTCCGCCCTTCTGATTAACTATTGCTATAACTTTTCCCATAACATTAACCCTTTCCAACGTGATTTCTATTATTATATCATACCGTTTCGGCTTTTTAAAGAGCTACGGCGCAAATTTTACAATTTTTTTGTTTCACGTGAAACTGAATATCCTTATAGCGAAAGAACCACCCACTTGGGGCGGTTCCTTCTTTGGGGTGTGAAAGAGAAAGATATGATTATAGGATGACCGCAAAGCAGTCAGCCGACATCAGCAGATTTATACATAGCCTTTTTCGGTATTTCAATTTTATATATATAGCTTTCACCTGTATCCTCGCGCCTGACATCGGCACCGATACCTGATTTCTGCATAGTGTCCACAGCATTGTTTATAGCCTTAAGGAATATCTTCACATCGCTGAACATTCTTTTTGTACGCCGTGCAGGTGCCTCGCTTTTATTAAGCTGCTCCTCAATAAGGTCTTCACTCTGGGTAACATTAAGCTTTTTATCTATGATTTTCTGCAACACAGGCATAACTTCCTCACTTTTCAGCCTTAACAGAGCTCTTGCATGGCGCTCACTCAGGTTATTTTCCATTATCAGAAGCTGTGCATCTTCGGGCAAAGACAATAATCTGAGCTTATTCGAAACAGTTGAGGGGGCCTTACCCAGTCTTCTTGCGGCATCCTCCTGAGAAAGACCGTATTCACTCATAAGCCTTTCAATTGCTCTTGCTTCTTCAAAAAAGCCTAAATTCTGGCGCTGAAGATTCTCTATAAGGGCAAAAACTGCACTTTTCATATTATTTACGTCAACAACTATGCACGGCACTGTCACAAGACCTGCAAGCCTTGAAGCACGAAGGCGTCTTTCACCTGAAACAAGCTCATAGCCCTTATCTGTTTGTCTGACAGTTATTGGCTGCAATATTCCGTTCATTCTTATGCTTATGGCAAGATTAACCAGCTCTTCCTGATCGAAATGCTGTCTTGGCTGATTAGGGTTGGGAAATATCTTTTCATGAGGTATGAGCAGGACCTGGCCTGCCGTTCTGGGCTTTTCACTTATCAATAAAATAACCTCCCTTTGCATAGATATTATCACAACAAAGGAAGGTTGTCCACAAAAACCGTTTTACATATTCTATTGTTATTCGGCAGATAAATCCTTTATTTTAAAGGGTTTTTAGCCATTTTTGCCGAAGGTCTTGGATATTTGGCAGGAGTTGACGAAATCTTTTTGATATTTATTATAGTTCTTTCGCCTGCATCAAAAAGCTCAAAGGTCTTTTTATCTGCAATTTCACCGCCGAGAAGCTTTATAGCCTTCTTTCCTTCAGCAATTTCTTCTTCAGCCTTAGCAGCCTTCATAGGTACAAAGCTTCCGCCAACCTTAACAAAGGGCAGGCAATATTCGGCTAAATCTCTCAGATTTGTCACTGCTCTTGCAGTAGAAAAGTCATATTGCTCTCTGAATTCAGGTTTTTTGCCTGCTTCTTCAGCTCTTGAATGAACTACATTGGCAGAAAGTCCTATTTTATCAAGTATATCATTTATGACTGTAAGTCTTTTGTTTGTGCTGTCCATAAGGGTCATATCAAGGTCGGGGCGGGCAATGAGCATTGCAAGACCGGGAAAACCTGCCCCCGTACCAACATCAATAACCTTTGCACCCTGAGGAATATCCACTGCTGAAAAGATAGTGAGTGAATCGGTGAAATGCTTTATAACAATATCTTCAGGCTCAGTTATAGCTGTGAGATTGATTTTTTCGTTCCATTCCACCAGAAGTCTTGCATATATATCGAAGCGCTCAAGAGCCTTTTCATCAAGTTTCACGTGAAACATTTCTGCTTTTTCTTTGAGAAGCTCCTTAGAAATAAAGGTTTCCATTATCTTTTCACATCCTTTTTTGCAAGATAAATGAGTAAGACGGAGATATCAGCCGGGCTGACACCGCTTATTCTCGATGCCTGACCTAAGTTTGCAGGCTTAATTTTGTTAAGCTTTTCCTGAGCCTCCATGCGAAGCCCTGTAATTTCAGTGTAATCTATATCCTCACTGAGCTTTTTAACCTCAAGTCTGCGCATTTCTTCAACAAGAGCAAGCTGCTGACGGATATAGCCGTCATATTTGATGCTGATTTCCACCTGCTCGAAGACATCACGGGGCAAATCAGGTCTTTCTTTATCAAAAGGTGCAAGCACTTCATAGTTGAGCTGAGGTCTTTTCAGCAATTCCTTGAGCCTGCATCCTGTTGTCATTGGTGATGTTTCACGTGAAACAAGCATATCATTCAGCTCTTTTGTGGGCGGAACACTGACTAAAGACACTCTTTCCTTCTCTTTTTCTATAAGCTCAAGCTTTTTCTGCAGTCTGTCGTACTTTTCCTGAGACACCAGCCCCACATTATATCCAAACTCTGTAAGTCTGATGTCGGCGTTATCCTGGCGCAGAATCAGACGGTACTCTGAGCGTGAGGTCATCATTCTGTAAGGATCTGAGCAGCCTTTTGTCACAAGATCATCAATAAGAGTGCCGATATATGATGAAGCTCTGTCTAAAATAAGGGGATCCTTGCCTTTAATGCGGTTATAAGCATTGATACCTGCAATAAGTCCCTGAGCTGCAGCCTCTTCATACCCGCTTGAGCCGTTGAACTGTCCTGCACCGTAAAGGCCGGGAAAATCCTTGAATTCAAGAGAAGCCTTGAGGGATGTGGGATCAACGCAGTCATATTCTATTGCATAAGCAGTGCGCATAACCTGAACATTCTCAAGTCCGGGGATAGTGCGAAGGAATTTCAGCTGAACATCTTCGGGCAGCGATGATGACATACCCTGAAGATACATCTCTTCTGTGTTTTCACCGCAGGGCTCAATAAAGAGCTGATGGCGGGGCTTTTCGGAGAAACGCACTATCTTATCCTCAATTGAGGGACAGTATCTCGGGCCCACACCGTCTATTTTGCCGCTGTAAAGAGGTGAACGGTGGATATTTTCCATTATAATGCGCTTGGTTTCGCTGTTTGTGTATGTAATATAACAGGGAAGCTTGTTTTCAGGCTTGAATTCGCCGTCAAAGCTGAAGGGCACAACAACCTCATCACCAAGCTGAATTTCAAGGTTAGTGAAGTCAATGCTTCTTCTGTTCACTCGTGAGGGAGTACCCGTCTTGAATCGACGTGTAGGAACACCTAAATCCTTGAGTGACTGTGCAAGGGCAGTTGAAGCGAACATTCCGTCAGGTCCGCCGTCATAAGCCACATCACCAACATATATCCTACCGCCAAGGAAGGTGCCTGTTGCAAGAATAACACACTGAGCGTTATAAATAGCCTCAAGCATTGTGGTAACCTGCCACTTGCCGTCATCAGTTCTGAGAAGTGAGGTTATCTCAGCCTGCACCAGCTCCAGATTTTCCTGCTTTTCCATTATGTGCTTCATATATTCACTGTAACGGCGACGGTCTATCTGCGCTCTGAGTGAATGTACTGCAGGTCCCTTGCTGAGGTTGAGTATTCTGCTCTGAAGGGTGTTGGCATCGGCAGCCTTGCCCATTTCACCGCCGAGGGCATCAATCTCTCTTACGAGATGTCCCTTAGAGGTGCCGCCGATTGAGGGATTGCAGGGCATATTGCCTACCCAGTCCATATTGATAGTGAACACACCGACCTGTGCACCAAGACGTGCAGCAGCAAGACCTGCTTCTATGCCTGCATGACCTGCACCGATAACTATTATATCGTAATCCTTTGCGTAATATTTCATTTTATCACTTACCTTTGAGTTTTCCACACAGATTAATTTTCTGTTGAAAATTATCGTTTTTTCTGCTTGAATTTCATTGAATAGAAATCTTTCAAACGACCTTAGCATCATAAATTAAATTTCTATTCAACAGAAATCCAAATGTTAATATATCTCACTTAAATTTACTGTTATTATTCTATATTGTAATTATATAGCCTGTTTTGTTTCTGTTTTGGAATTATTGTCTGTTTTTCAGAGATTTATAATTTCAAGAGGGTCGCTGACAACAAAATCAGCATCGTATTCTGAAAATTCCTCTTTATTTCCGAAGCCCCACAGACATGCACATGAAGAAACACCTGCACCCTTTGCGCCGGTGATGTCATAATGTCTGTCGCCGACCATAAGCACCTGACTTTTGTCACTCACTCCCAGCTTTTCCATAGCTTCGTTAATCAGACCGGTTTTTGATGAGTGCTTGCTGGCATCACTTTTTACCCCGACTATCACATCAAAATATTTTGTTATGTCAAGATAGTCAGCCACGTCAAAAATAAGATGCTCAGGCTTTGAGGAAGCAACGCCTAATTTCACACCGCTGCTTTTAAGGCTCTGAAGAAGAGGAAGCATATTGCCGTAAAGCGCACATTCATATATGCCTTCTCTTTTATAGCGCTCACGGTATTTTGCGATATAGTCATAGACCTTATCTTCACTTATGCCGTAAAAATGGGTAAAGCTGTAATAAACCGGCGGGCCGATAAACCTTTTCAGCTCATCTGTCGCAGGCACAACGTCACCCATTTCGCTGAATGAATATTGCAGGCTTTTTAGTATGCCTTCGCCGGTGTTTACAACAGTACCGTCAAAATCAAAAAGAATGTAGTCAAACTTATTCATAGAAACATAGCCGATTCATATAAAATAAATCGGCTTCCTCATATTAGAATTTATTCAGCAGCTGCTGCTTTTCTTTCTTCGGTTTTTCTGATGAAAGAGTCAACCTTGATAGTGAATCTTTCATGGGTACCCTTGCCGATAAGGCCGGCATTATCATATGCCTCAACCTGGAAGGATGCCTTTCTTCCGTCGAAATCAAGAAGCTTTGCAATAACCCTGACAGGTGCTCCCATTGAAGTTGCGGCAAGGTGAGCAATATTCACCATTGTGCCCACAGTTGAAATGCCCTCGGGAAGGAATTTCTGTGCAAGCTCAGCTGAAGCCTGCTCCATAAGAGCAATCATATAAGGTGTTGCAAGCACGTCGAGATTACCGCTTTTCATGCTTGCTGCAGTCATATTTTTTTCAACCACAACATTTATTTCGTGAACTGTTCCGATATCCATTTTAAGTTCCATAATAAACCTCTTAATATATAAATTTTAGTCGAATCTCTTAACAAAATCAAAAACCGACAATCTGTTTTCATCAAGCACAATATTGCTGTCGCCGTAAATTGAGGTCTGCACTCTCTGGGCAGCCAGTGGGAAATCCATAAACACAACTGCCGAGGCGCCAACATAGCCTGTTCTGAAAACATCGCTGTCACTGAGAGTGAACTGAGTTATCTCATAATTCATCCAGCCCTTGGCAAGAGCCTGAGCAGCATAGGATAAAATCTGCGACTTGGTAAGGTCAGTCTTGACATATTTGAAAAGGGTGTCAAGAGTGTTGTTAAGCTGACTGAGTGAAGCATTCTTGGCGCTCTGGATAAGTGAAGTTATAACCTGGCGCTGTCTGCGGGTTCTGCTCACATCGCTGTCATAGTCGCTCTTTCTGATTCTTGCAAAAACAAGGGCCTGCTTGCCTGTGAGCTTGACTGCTTCACCTGCTTCAATGTGAAAATCAGGGTTAGTTCTGTTGATGTACGCGGCCTCATATTCCTGAATAGGAACAGTTATGCCGCCAAGGGCATCTATAATATCCCTGAAGGATGAGAAGTCAACAGCAACATAGTAGTCAATGTCAACCTTGAAGTTTCTTTCAATTGTGTCAATAAGCGCATCAGGTCCGCCGTGGAAATATGATGAATTTATTTTAGCATAGCGGTCTCTTCCTGCCACATTCATATAGCACCATGAATCGCGGAAGAAGGAGCACATGCTGATTTTTTCTGTCTTTTTATTAAGTGAAACGAGTATAAGTGAGTCGGAATTGCCACCGTATTTCAGAGCATCCTTTGAATCAAGGCCCACAAGCAGCACATTGATTACATTTTTGCTTGAATAAAGCTCACCGCCATTATTTGCCCACTGATAAAGGAAGTCGTTGAGTGAGCCTGCAGAGTCAATAGCCTCAATAATTGCAAGCTCCTCTTCGTCATAAATAACCTCCTGAGTGATTTCGTTTTCATCGGAAAGTGACGGGTCGTCACCTGTGCTCATAAGGTTAAGCTTTTCAGTTATAAAACCCATACCTGCAGTGACAAGGCAGACAAAAACAACAAGAATGAAATAGAAATTCTTTGCTCGTCTTCTTTTATCTTTCCAGAGGAATGCTGCAAGGGGATTCGGCTTTTTTTCACTTTTTTCCCTCTTTTTATTTTCAGACATCCTATCACATCTTTCTTTTAAACTAAGCAGATAAAAGGTGAATATATTTCACTTTTTATCTGATATGAAAGCCGTTTTTATGTTAAATTTCAAACCTTTATTTAACCTTAAAAACGGCTCAGGAAAGTTTTATCATTCTGCCGGAGCTTCTGTGACTTCAGCATTTTCCTCAGCTGAATCGTCTTCGGGCAGCTCAGCAGTTTCTTCGTCAGATGCTGCATCTCTGACTGCAGTGGCGGAAACAACCTTTTCACCCTCGCTGACTCTCATAACGCGTACACCCTTTGATGTTCTTGAAACGGTGTTGATCTGTGAAGCCTTGATACGGATAATGATACCGTCTGAGGAAATGAGAATTATATCGTCTTCATCTGAAACAAGGTTAAGTGAAGCCACAAGGCCGTATTTTTCAGTGTGATAGTTGAGAACACCCTTACCTGCTCTTGACTGGATGCGGTATTCGCCGTGGTTGCTGAGTCGGCCGAGACCTGTTTCGGAAATTGTGAGCACCTTATAGGAATCATCCTGACCCTCGGGGATAACGCACATGCCGATAACCTCGTCGCCCTCTTTAAGCTCGATAGCCTTGACACCGCGGGCAGTTCTGCCAATGGGTCGGCAATCATTTTCGTTGAAGCGGATGCTCATACCGCCTCTTGTTGCAACAAGAATATCATCGTTGCCGTCTGTCAGACGTACCCAGGCAAGCTCATCACCCTCGTCAAGGTTAATAGCGATAATCCCGCTCTTGCGAAGGTTTCTGTACTGCTCAAGGTCTGTTCTCTTGATGATACCGTGCTTTGTAACCATGCAGAGATATTTTATCTCTTCGCCGCCGAAGTCGGGCACTCTTATCATTGAGCTGATCTTTTCGTCAGCCTCCAGGGGCAGAAGGTTAACAACATTCATACCCTTAGACTGCTTGCTGCCTTCGGGAATTTCATAGCCCTTAAGACGGTAAGTCTTACCCTTTGTGGTGAAGAACATAATATAATCGTGGCTGGAGCAGGTGAACATTGTTTCTGCAACGTCTTCTTCACGTCTTGTCATACCCTTGACGCCTCTGCCGCCTCTGTTCTGAAGGCTGTAGCTTTCAACGGGCTGACGCTTGATGTAACCGAGAGTTGTGAGAGTATAAACACAATCCTCTTCTGGGATAAGGTCTTCAATATCAACCTCACCGCTGATTGCAGCAATTTCTGTTCTTCTGTCGTCTGAGAATTTATCTCTTAAAGCCATAGCTTCAGTCTTGATAAGCTCAAGTACCTTGCCTTCTGACTGAAGAATTTCCATAAATTCAGCAATTTTTTCTTTAAGTGCAGCGAGTTCTTCTTCAATCTTTGTTCTTTCAAGACCTGTCAGCTGACCAAGACGCATCTTGACAATAGCATCTGCCTGCACTTCAGTGAGCTCAAAGCGCTCAATAAGTGCCTGCTTACCTGAAGCCTGGTCCTTTGATGCACGCAGAATTGCAATAACCTCGTCAATAAAGTCGAGAGCTATCATAAGACCCTCTAAGATATGAGCTCTTTCCTGAGCCTTCTTAAGGTCATATCTTGTTCTTCTGACAATAACTTCCTTCTGATGATCTATGTAATGATCAAGAATCTGCTTGAGGGTGAGAATTTTCGGCTCACCGTGAACAAGTGCAAGAAGGATAATACCGTAAGAAATCTGAAGCTGTGTGTAAGAGAAGAGCTGATTGAGCACAACCTGAGCATTTGCATCACGCTTAAGGTCGATAACAAGGCGCATACCCTCTCTGTTTGAATAGTCGTTGATGTCAGCTATGCCTTCAATTTTCTTATCCTTGACAAGGTCAGCAATAGCTTCAATAAGTCTGCGCTTGTTGACCTGATAGGGAAGCTCGGAAACAATAATCTGATATCTGCCGTTTTTGCCTTCAGCAATTTCTGTTCTTGCTCTGACAACAATTTTGCCGCGGCCTGTGCCGTATGCAGCTCTGATGCCTGCTCTGCCCATAACAATACCTGCTGTGGGGAAGTCGGGACCCTTGATATACTGCATAAGCTCATCAAGAGATGCTTCAGGGTTGTCGATATAATAGCACATACCGTCGATAACCTCACCGAGATTGTGAGGAGGTATGTTTGTTGCCATACCGACGGCGATACCTGTTGAGCCGTTGACAAGAATATTCGGGAAACGTGAGGGAAGAACGGTGGGCTCCTTAAGACGGTCGTCATAGTTGGGCGCAAAGTCAACGGTATCCTTGTCGATATCTGTGAGCATTTCCATTGAAATCTTGCTCATTTTGCTTTCGGTGTATCGGTAAGCAGCAGGCGGGTCACCGTCCACACTACCGAAGTTACCGTGACCGTCAACGAGAATATATCTTGTTGAGAATTTCTGTGCAAGACGTACCATAGCATCATAAACAGATGCGTCACCGTGAGGGTGATATGAACCCAGCACGCTACCGACAGTATCGGCGCATTTACGGTATGCCTTTTCGGGATAAAGTCCGTTTTCGTGCATTGTGTAAAGAATACGGCGATGAACAGGCTTCAGGCCGTCTCTGACATCAGGAAGAGCACGTGATGTGATAACTGACATTGAGTAGTCAAGGAATGACTTTCTCATTTCTCTGTTCAGGTCAACATCAATAATTGTTTGATTTTCATAATTTAAATTTTCCATATTATCACCACTGTTTTATTTTTTGGGTATATGTCAATTTGAAGTCTGTATAAACAGATATTTATTTTTGAAAAGATTCTCTATAAGATTCTTTATCATTGTATATTCATCCTGACTTATATATCTTTTAGGTATAACAAGCAGGGAATTATCCTTGAAAGCAAAATAAAATGTTGTTTCGCTTTCTAAAATGCGGTTAACCTTGTCAAAGCCGTAATGCTTTTCGGTTTCGCTTCTGAAATTGCCGTCGGGCAAAAGCCTTGTGACAATGTGATTATCATAAAACTCAACTGTTGTTTCTCTTTTGAAGACAGCGGATTCAGCTCTGAGTGCCGAAAACTCCTTATTTCCGAGAAATGGAAGAATGAATGAAAATAAAGCCATAACAGCTATAATAATTGCTGTCTGCACATCGAGAAAGGCAGATATCACAACGGGTATCAGATAAACGGGCATAAGCCTTTTCATTCTGAGTCTGATATAGTCTTTGTTATAGATTTTATCGTACTCTCTGTAGTCTGCTTCATTGAGTCTGTAGGAAAGGGTAAAATATTTCATATCACATACCTTCCTTTCCTTTATGCAGCGAATCCATTTTTTCTTTGAAAATGCGGTTGAATTCCTCATAGCTGCCTTTGCCGACACAGGAATTATAAATGGATATAGGAAGCATACTCTTATCAATGATAATTGTGAGAATTCCGTTTTCCTCTTCACAGTAAAGAATTTCATCATAATAGAAAACTGAACGGGAATAGGGAGATTTGAATTCTATTCTGTCTTCATAAAGCACTGCCTGCTTCTGATAAAGAGCCATATTAACCTTTGCGAGCTGTCTGACATAGGTTGTTTTAAATGTGAAATAGGTCAGAAATGCAAAGCACACTGCCATAACAACCGAGGTGTAAGCAAGAAAGCCCACACTGTCTTTATCAAACAGAAACAAAGCACCGTTTATAAGAAAAACTAAAATTATTTCTATTGCTATTGGCTTTATAAGGGATGATGCTCTGAGCAGCCCCATTTTTTTCTGCCATATAAGGCATGACTGCTCAAGGGCATATAAATTATCCTTATAAACTATTCCGTAAGGTGTCATCTCATCAAGTCCTTAAATTAAACATCAAGATTCTGAACGTACTTCGCATTCTTTTCAATGAATTCACGGCGGGGTTCAACCTTGTCACCCATAAGAATTGAGAAGGTTTCGTCTGCTGCAATTGCATCCTCAAGAGTAACACGAAGCATAATTCTGTTTTCAGGATTCATAGTTGTTTCCCAGAGCTGCTCGGGGTCCATTTCACCAAGACCCTTATAACGCTGAATGTCAGCACCGGGCATTTCAATCATAATTCTGTCTCTTTCCTCATCGGAGTAAGCATATTCGTGGCGCTTGCCCTTGCTGAGCTTATAAAGAGGAGGCTGAGCTATATAAACATATCCGCCGTCAATAAGAGGACGCATATATCTGAAGAAGAATGTCAGAAGCAGTGTTCTGATGTGAGCACCGTCGACGTCGGCATCGGCCATAATAACAACCTTGTGATAACGGAGCTTTTCAACGTCGAAATCTTCGTTGAAGCCTGCACCGAGAGCTGTTACAACAGGAAGAAGCTTTTCGTTTGAAATAACCTTATCAGGTCTTGACTTTTCAACGTTGAGCATCTTACCCCAGAGAGGAAGAATAGCCTGAATTGTTCTGTCTCTGCCTTCCTTTGCAGAGCCGCCTGCTGAGTCACCCTCTACGATATAAATTTCTGTCTTTGAGGGGTCTTTTTCTGTGCAGTCGGCAAGCTTGCCGGGCAGTGAGTTGCTTTCAAGGGGAGACTTTCTTCTTGCGGCTTCTCTTGCGCGTCTTGCAGCCTCTCTTGCTCTTGAAGCATCAAGTGATTTTGACACAATTGCCTTTGCAATTGCAGGGTTTTCTTCAAAAAAGTCTGTGAGCTTGTTATAAACTGTGTTGCTCACAAGCTTTGTCATTTCAGTGTTACCGAGCTTACCCTTTGTCTGACCCTCAAACTGAGCCTCAGTGAGCTTGACTGAAATAACTGCAACAAGACCCTCACGGCAGTCTTCACCTGTGAGCTTTGTGTCAGCATCCTTAAGGAAGCCGTATTTTTTGCCGTACTCATTGAAAACCTTGGTCAGAGCTGTTTTAAAGCCTGTTTCGTGAGTACCGCCGTCAACTGTATTAACGTTGTTGGCATAGGAGAAAATTCTCTCTTTATAGCCGTCATTATACATAAGAGCAACCTCGGCACTTTTGTCACCGTCAACGGTTGAGAAGTGAATAACTCTTTCGTGAATAGGTGTCAGACCATAGGTTTCACCGATATGCTCAACAAATGAGCCGATACCGCCTTCATAGCAGAAATAGTCTTCGATAATATTGTCGGGATCACGCTTGTCTGTGAGAGTGATAGCAAGACCTGCGTTGAGGAAGGCTGATTCACGAAGATGATTTTTCAGTGTTTCATAGTCGTACTCTGTAGTTTCCTGGAAAATGAGAGCATCGGGCTTGAATCTTATGAAGGTACCTGTTTCATCTGTGTCACCGATAACAGTCAGGTCAGTTGCAATATTACCTCTTTCAAATCTCTGATGGTGAACGTGGCCTGCCTGAGAAACCTCAACCTCCATCCACTCTGAAAGTGCGTTAACAACTGATGAACCAACACCGTGAAGACCGCCTGATACCTTATAACCGCTGCCGCCGAACTTACCGCCGGCATGAAGCACGGTGAGTACAACAGTAACAGCGGGAAGACCCTGCTGCTCATTGATACCTACAGGAATTCCTCGGCCGTTATCGCGAACGGTGATAACATCTCCGGGCAGAATTTCAACCTCAATATGTGTGCAGTAACCGGCAAGTGCCTCGTCAATTGAGTTGTCTACAATTTCATACACAAGGTGATGCAGACCTCTCGGGCCTGTTGAACCTATGTACATGCCGGGGCGCTTTCTTACAGCCTCAAGTCCTTCAAGAACCTGAATTGCATCGGCAGTGTACTCTTCGGTAACAACAGTATCCATAGTTTCGATAATTTCATCAACTATTTCACCGGCTGTTCTTACTTCGTTTTCAGCGTTAGCCTTGATTTCATCCATGGCTAATACCTCCTTAAATTTTTTTGAATGCAAAATGCAAAGTGCAAAATGCAAAATTGTGGTCGCGGGAAAGCAAAATATAAATTTCAGCCTTTCACCGCAGAATATATATTTATAAAACGGTAAGTTCCGTCAATTATAAAATTACTGATTACTAATTACTAATTAAAAATACAAAAGCATTTTTTAATATGTTCCTTCTTCTGTTCGCTTGAGAAGAGTTGCACATGAAATCTGTGAAAGATAAACCTTTATTTCGTCATTCTGATTGCAGACTATAAATGATTTCGGAAGCTCGTTTGACACAACATGAATTCTGCCCTGCTTTTCGGCAATATTAAGATAATCTCTTGTCTTTTTCGAAACCGTTGTGTTGTCAAGGTCAAATATGCCGATAATTTCGTTATGTGTTATAACCGTATTCTGTCCTAAATGAAGATACATGTTATCACTTGACCTTTCCGTTTTTCATTTCAAATTTTTTGCCTGACTTAAGGTTTTTCACATTATTCGGATCACAGCAGGTTATAAATACCTGCCAGTCCCTTATATGATTCAATATATAGTTTTGTCTTGTTTCATCAAGCTCACTCATAACATCGTCAAGAAGTGCAACGGGCTGCTCGCCTGAAAAATTTTTTATAACTGCAGCCTCGCCTAATTTCAGAGCAAGTGCAGCAGAGCGCTGCTGACCCTGAGAGCCGTAGCTTCTTGCCACAAGACCGTCAATTTTAATTGACAGATCGTCTCTGTGAGGCCCCACTGATGTAAAGCCTGTAACAAGGTCATTTTTTCTTGAAAGATAGAGCTGATTTTTTATGCTTTCATAAAGCTCCTGCTTTGTTTCACCTGCAATAACCGTCTGCTGGTCATAGCTTATCTGCAGCTTTTCCTTACCTGAAGAAAGTCCGCCGTAAATATCGTGGGAATATGCTGCAAGCTTATTTATATAGCCAAGGCGCTGACGTACTATTTCACTGGCATAAAAGGCAATTCTGTCTTCCCAGATATCAAGAGTGTCATAAAGCTCAGCGTGATAAGCTATATCCTTAAGAAGAATGTTTCTTTGCTGCACAGCCTTGTTGTACTGTGAAAGCGTTACGCCGTATTTAGGTTTGAGCTGACTGATTGCAATATCAAGAAATCTTCTTCTTTCATAAGGACCGTCTTTGACTAAAGACAGATGAACGGGAGAAAACACAACCGAAAGAAAATTACCCATTGCCTCACTGGTTGTTTTCTTCACTCCGCCGAACATAAATTTTCTGCCTTCACCTATTTCAAGGTGAGCGCTCATATCTCTGCCGAAAGCATAGAAATCCATATCAAGCACAGCCTTGGCAGAATTGAAATTGACCAGCTCGCTGTCTTTTGAGCCTCTGAAGCTGCGGCAGGCAGTGAAAAGCCACATGCTTTCAAGCAGATTAGTTTTGCCCTGAGCATTCTGACCGTAAATAACATTCACATTATCACAAGGCTCAATTTCACATTTTTCAATGTTACGAAAATTTTTAACCTGAAGATATTTTATATTCATAGGCTTATTCAACTATCTTATATATAACTCTCTCATATTCGAAGCTGTCCCCGGGAAAAAGCTTTTTTCCTCTTGAAAGGCATATTTCGCCGTTAACCTTAACCAGAGAGTCCTGAATTATCCATTTTGCCTGACCGCCGGTTGAAACTGCGTTTGATAATTTAAGCGCAGAATCCAGTCTGATATTTTCAGTTGTTATCTTAACCTCTACGGTCTTTTTTTCGGCAATTTTAACTTTAACAATTTTCATTTATCTCAACTCTTTGAAATTATATTCTGATGGGAAGAATAAGGAAGAAGAAGCTGTCACCCTCTAAAGGAGTGATGATAATGGGCTGATTTGATGAACCCATTTCAATTTTGATTTCATCGCAGTCACAGACCTTAAGAGCATCAAGCACAAATCTGTTATTGAAGCCTATTTCAAGGTTGTTACCTTCAATATCTGCAGCCAGCTTATCGCTTGCAGTACCGATAGCGGTAACTGATGAGAATTTCATAATGCCGTTTTCGATAACACAGCGAACGGGGCTTGATTTATCTGTGATAATAAGTGATGTTCTTTCAATACATTCAATAAGGCTTCTTGTGGGCACGATTATTCTTGTTGAATGTGTCATGGGAATTGCTGCCTTATAGTCAATGAACTTGCCTTCAAGCAGACGTGAAATAATTTCATATTCCTTATATTTGAAAACGATGTGTCTTTCACCGATATAAACCACTATCTGTGTATCGTCTTCGCCATTAAGCTTGAGAATTTCGTTGAGAGTTTTTGCAGGCACAACAAACTCAATCATTTTAGCTGCATTTTCATCGTTTTCATATTTGAAATCGATTTCTTCGCGTCTGATAGCAAGTCTTGCACCGTCAACGGCAACAAGAACTATTTTGCCGCCTGAAATTTCAAACTTGACACCTGTGTGAACAGGATTTCTTTCACCTGTTGAAACAGAAAAAATGGTTTTCTTTATCATATCCTTGAGAGTGCCCAGCTCAAGTGTGATTGCAGTGTATTTATTGATAGTGGGAAGATCAGGATAATCGTCAGCTGATGTGCCGATAAGGGAATATTCTGTTTCTTCACTCTTTATTTTGCTGATATTTCTTTCGTCACAGTCAATAGTTACGTTTTCACCGGGAATCATACGAAGAATATCGCAGAGATTTTTTGCGTTAAGCACTATTTTGCCTTCAGCTGAAATATCAGCCTCAACCTTTGCAGTTGAACCTACCTCAAGGTCATAGCCTGTGAGTGAAACAATTCCGTTTGCCGCATCGAGAAGAATGCCTTCAAGAGCAGGAATTGTTGATTTGTTTGAAACTGTTCTCTGAACATTTGAGCATGCTCTTGCAAGATCTGCACTGTTACATTGAATTTTCATATAAACCTCCATTGACGGATTAATTTGTTGATTTTTTCGTTTTCCTTAATTTTCGGATTTCTGCCATAAAATAAATGATTTAATAATAGTAGTAGTAGTAGAGGCTGCGGATTATGTGGGAAAGTCCCGCAGGCCCCGTAAACACTACATTTTAAGGCATCAGCTTATGTTAGTGAAAATGTTGGAAATCAAGAATTTTCCTCACAGGGTAAAAGCCCTGTGTTATAAATGTTGAAAGATGTGTGTTGAATGTTTAATAATATGTTGAAAAAAATGTCAGTTTTCGCTGATATTTTTTATTATGTCATCAACGGTTGCTTTGAGGGAAACATCCTTTTCAAGCTTGCCCTTTATTTCTTTAAGAGCATAGATAATGGTTGAATGATGCTTGTTGCCGAATTCTGAGCCTATTGCTTTGAGTGAAAGGCCTGTTACCTGGTCAACAATATAAATTGCAATCTGTCTTGCCTGTGAGATGCTGGCGTTTCTCTTGTCACTTCTTATATCTGAGGGAGTGACGTTAAAGGTACGGGCAACCTCGTTGATAATGTTTTCAACTGTTACGGGCAGGGGCTGTGAATCGTTGATGATATCACTTATTGCTCTTTTTGCAAGGGCAAGATTTACCTTTACGCCTTCAACATCCTGATAAGCCCTGATTCTTTTTATAATGCCTTCAATCTGACGGATATTCTTTTTGATGTTGTCTGCAATAAATTTAACAACATCATCTGTCAGCTCAAGCTCGTGGTCAAGAGCCTTTTTGTTGACAATTGCCATTCTTGTTTCAAGTGTGGGGGGCTGAATATCAGCAATAAGACCCATTTCAAAGCGGGTACGAAGTCTTTCTTCAAGAGTTACCATTTCTTTAGGCGGACGGTCTGATGTCAGCACAATCTGTGAGCCGTTTGCTGTCAGAGCATTGAAGGTGTGGAAGAATTCCTCCTGTACCTGGTCGCCGCGGGAAATGAACTGCACGTCGTCAACGAGAAGCACGTCGCAGCTTCTGTATTTTTCATGGAAAATGTGTGTATTGTGATTACCGATATGGTAAATAAGGTCGTTAGTGAAGTGCTCGGCACTTGTGTAAATAATATCTGCATTGGGACTGTTTGCTTTAATCTCATTCATAATTGCCATGAGAAGGTGAGTTTTGCCAAGACCCGAATGTCCGTAAATGAAAAGGGGGTTATAGGTTTTGCCGGGATTTTTTGCAACGTTCATAGCTGCAGCGTAGGCAAATCTGTTTGAAGGGCCTGTGATGAAATTGTTGAAGGTGTAATCGTATTCATCGTTGCTTTCTTTTATTGACGATGAAATTCCTGAGTTTTCTTTTGCCTTGTCTTCAGGAATAACAAACTCAACATTGACGTGAAAACCGAAAATTGACTCGAGTGATGCATGAATGATGCTAAGGAACTTGTCAATGATGATGTTCTTTTTGAATTCGCTGATTGAAAGATAAATTGTGTCGTTTTTGAATGAAACAAATTCAAGCGGGCTGAGCCAAACATTATAAGCTACTTCTGTTACATTCTGCTGAAGTTCCTGTCGTACTAATTCCCATATCTCTTTAAAAGAATCCATTTTTTCTCCTCCTTATTTTTTTATGTTTTCTTTATCATGAATAATGGTTATAAACTATAAGTCTGATAAGATATTAAGTATATAAATATATATATAAGTTAATATAATATTTGAATATATATATACAACATAATTATACATCTTCTATTTTACCACAAAAACGAAATGCTTGCAAGAGTTTTTTTAACATTAAGACATTTATAAGTGGAAAAACAGCAGCATACGAAAAATCTTAGGTTGATTTTATTTTTATGTGCATATATAATAGTAAAAAAAGACCCGGAAAGGCTTTTGAAAATGAAGTATAAGGTTCAAGGAAAAAATATAATAGTCAGTGAAGTGGAATGTCTTGATATTGAGCTGTGTCTTTTTTGCGGACAGGCCTTCAGATGGAAAAAGAATGAAGACGGCTCCTTTCACGGAATTGTTGAAAATAAAATAACGGATATAATTCAGAAGGAAGATGAAATAATCTTTCTTAACACAACAGAGGATGATTTTATAAATCTCTGGATGGATTATTTCGATCTTCAAAGGGATTATAAGAGCATTTGTCTCGGTTATGAGGCTGATGAAAATCTCCGTCAGGCAACAAAGGAATATTACGGCATAAGAATTCTTCACCAGAAGCCCTGGGAGGCTCTTTGCTCCTTTATAATTTCGCAGAATAACAATATTCCCAGAATTATGGGTATAGTCGACAGGCTCTGTGAAAATTTCGGAGAAAGCTTAGGCGGCAGCGATTATTCATTTCCGACCTATAAGAGCCTTGAAAACATAACTGCCGAGGACCTTTCGCCTCTGAGAGCAGGCTTCAGGGCAAAATATATTGCCGATGCTGTCCAAAAGCTTTGCAGCGGAGAAATTGACCTTGAAAAAATAAAGGATATGCCTATTGAACAGGCAAGAACCGAGCTTATGAAAATCAAAGGTGTGGGTGCAAAGGTTGCAGAATGCACACTGCTTTACGGCTTTTCGAGAAAAGAGGCCTTTCCCGTTGATGTGTGGGTTAAAAAAATAATGGCAGAGATGTATCCTCAGGGTCTGCCTGCCTGCACAGAAAACACTCAGGGTATTGCACAGCAATATCTGTTTCACTGGAGAAGAAATTCACAGAAGTTCAAGGAGTGAGAATTATGACAAAAAAACAGCGGGCCCTGCTGTGTGTTGAGGCCCTTGAAAAAGAATATCCCGAGGCAATATGCTCCCTCGATTATGAAGATCCTCTGCAGCTGCTAATTGCAACAAGGCTTTCTGCCCAGTGTACCGATGAGCGTGTCAACAAGGTTACACCTGCTCTTTTCGGGAAATATCCCGATTTGGAAAGCTTTTGCGCTGCAGAGGTTGAAGATATAGAAAAGCTGATATATTCATGCGGCTTTTATAAAACAAAGGCTAAGGATATCAAGGAGCTTTCAATAAAGATACGCGATGAGTTTGACGGCAGAGTACCTGACAGCCTCGAAAAGCTCACATCTCTGCCGGGTGTGGGCAGAAAAACCGCAAATCTCATTATGGGTGACGTTTATAAGCAGCCTGCCATAGTTGCGGACACTCACCTTATAAGAATAACAAATCTTCTCGGTCTTGTTGACACCAAGGACCCGAAGAAGGTTGAGCTGGAGCTTAAAAAGATTATACCCGGCGATAAAAGTAATGACTTCTGTCACAGAGCAGTGCTTCACGGCAGAGCAGTGTGCATTGCAAGAAGACCCAAGTGCGATAAATGCTGCATGAAGGAATATTGTAAAAGCGCTCTGTGATGTACCTGTATTGCAATTTGTCGGTGCAGACTTTACAGAACGGAGCTTTTATGATAGAATAGCATAATAATAAAATATCTAAGACAAAAAACTTATTTTCCCGGAATATTATAAATAATAAAAAGGAACAGGAATTATGAATAAGAAATATATAAAAGAAAAGATGATTCTTTATCTTTTTAAATGTCTTATGACGGCGTTTATCGGTCTGTTTGTTTATTTTGTGTGGATAACCTTCTATAATCAGGAAATTCCTCTGGAATTTTTCAGATACGGTAACTATCTTCTTGCAATATCCTTTACGGTGCTTTATGTTATTTTCGTCAGGGTTTACGGCGGATTTATGGTGGGTACGGCAAGTGTACTGGACCTGGTTTTTTCACAGATTATTTCCCTTGGCTTTCTTGAAGCGGCAAAATATGTTATATTCTCCCTTCTCAGCTACCGACTGCTTCTTCCCTGGCCGTTTATCGTGAATTATATTTTCTGCTGTGTTATAGCAGCAATATGGTGCTTCCTTGCGGATTTTGTTTATTTCAAAATTCATAAGCCTAAAAAGACCATAGTTGTTTTCGGCAACATCGGCTCTTATGAATCAATGAAAGGCATAAGAGGTATGACAAAGCGTTTTGATGTTGTCAAAACCTATAAATACGATAACATTGACATTGAAAAGCTTTTCAAAAAAATCAATTCTGTTGATGCTGTTTTCACCTGCGGTGTGCCTTCAGATTACAGAAACGAAGTGCTTAAATACTGCATCGCTCAGGGCAAGGCCTGCTATGTCAAGCCGAAAATTTCCGACACAATCCTTCGCGGCGGCAAAACTATCCAGATGATGAATGTTCCCGTTTATCGCTGCAAGAGAAGTGACGGCAGCATAATTTATCTTTTTGTCAAGAGAATGGCAGATATCGTGCTTTCTCTTATTGCAATTGTTATTTCGTCACCCTTTATGCTCGGCACTGCAGCAGCAATAAAGGCTTATGACGGCGGCAAGGTTTTTTATAAGCAGACAAGACTGACAAAGGACGGCAAAACCTTTGAAATTATAAAATTCAGAAGTATGGTTGAAAATGCCGAAAAAGACGGTGTTGCCCGCCTTGCAAAGGAAAGTGATGACAGAATCACTCCTGTGGGTAAGATAATCAGAAAGCTTCGTCTTGATGAGCTGCCTCAGCTTTTCAATATTCTCAGAGGCGATATGTCTTTTGTAGGGCCCAGACCCGAAAGGCCGGAAATTGCCAAACAGTATGAAAAGGAAATGCCTGAGTTTGCTCTTCGTCTTCAGGTGAAGGCAGGTCTTACAGGATACGCACAGGTTTACGGCAAATATAACACTCCGCCTTATGACAAGGTGCAGATGGATCTTATGTATATTGCAAATCAGTCAATTATTGAAGATATCAAACTTATGCTTATGACCTTCAAAATTCTCTTTATCTCTTCAAGCACAGAGGGCGTGGATAACAACCAGACAACAGCAACAAAATAATCACGTCAAAGGGTGCAAAAAAGAGATTTCATTTGAATATCAGAAGTATCCACCTGAATTCTTTATGAAGCAGGTGGATATATTTTAAGGTGATGCTATATTATGAATTATTATTATAACGCTGACGAAAACTTCTTTCTGACAAGAGAAGAAAAGAAAAGAGAAATAAAAAAGCTCGGCCTTTATACGGGTGCAGCATTTGTTTTGTTTATAGTTTTGCAGAATCTTCTGTTTGTTCTGTTTGAATTTGCGGGAATAACAAAGAATTATCTCTCAGACCCGCAGATGCAGAGTGCAGTTGATATTCTGCTGATTATTCCGTCAATTATGATTCCCTTTTGCTTTTTCGGCAAAAAAATGAAAAAGGTTTCCCACGTCAGAGAGCCTCTTGCCCTTGACAGACCCGATAATATGCTGATTTATTTTCTTGCAGTGGTGTCAGGCATCGGTGTATGTATGGCGGCAAATATTATCACATCATTTATTACCGTTTTTATGGAAGGTGCAGGAGTTACCCTGTCTTCTCCCGATGTTGCAATGCCAGGCGGTACAAGCGGAATAATTATAACCTTTGCAAGAGTTGTGATTTGTGCCACCATGACCGAAGAGCTTTGCCTTCGTGGCTTTGTTATGGGAAATCTCAGAAATTACGGTGACAGATTTGCAATTCTTATGTCATCGGTGATGTTTGCAGCTATGCACGGAAATCTTGTGCAGGCTCCCTTCGCTCTTATTGCAGGCTTTGCCATAGGCTATTTCACTGTTAAAACCGGCTCTATGTGGACAGGCATAACCATTCACGCGGCAAATAATATTATATCTGTTGTTATAACATATCTTATTGATATGTTTTCAGAGGAAGCAACGGCTCTCATATCCGCGGCAATTATTTACGGCTTCATAA
Source organism: Acutalibacteraceae bacterium (assembly GCA_045592465.1). Lineage (GTDB taxonomy): Bacteria > Bacillota > Clostridia > Oscillospirales > Acutalibacteraceae > UBA6857. The sequence continues at coordinate 23,780 of JAZNUW010000091.1, forward strand.
TCATAGGCGGAATATGCTTTGTTATTTTCAGAATAAAAATGAATAACACAGCACTGACAGAAAACTGTAAGGTGCTGTCACTGAGAGAAAAGTGCAGTGCGTTTATGCTTAACCCTGCTATGCTTCTTGCAATGGCCTATATGATTTATATAACCTCCTTATATGTTAAAATCGGATGAAAGAGGAAAGAGTATGTCAGACAGTGTTTTTATGAATGAGGCCCTGAAGCTTGCAAAAACCGCCTCTGATGAGGGAGAGGTGCCTGTTGGTGCTGTAATAGTCTTTCAGGGGCAAATCGTTGGAAAAGGGCAAAATAGGCGCGAAAAAGAACAGAATTCCCTGTGCCACGCAGAAATAGAGGCAATTAATGAGGCCTGCAGGGTACTTAAAAGGTGGAGACTTGACGACTGCACGCTTTATGTTACACTTGAGCCTTGCCCCATGTGCACAGGCGCAATTATCAATTCAAGGCTTGGAAGGGTTGTTTTCGGTGCCTATGATGAAAAGGCCGGCTCAATGGGAACTCTCGTGAATTTATGTGACCTTGATTATAACCACAGACCGGGGATAACCGGCGGATATATGGAAAAAGAGTGCAGCGATATAATCACGGAATTTTTTGCGACTCTGAGAAAAAGCAAGGCTGAAGTCTGAGTTGAAAACAGGCACAATTTCAGTGAAAAAAATAAAAAGATAAAAAAGATAAAAAAAGTTTGAAAAAAGTCTTGACAATTGAGAAAACTTATAATATAATATGCAAGCACCAATGAGGTGCGGATATGTGGCGGTATAGCTCAGTTGGCTAGAGCATTCGGTTCATACCCGGAGTGTCGTAGGTTCAAGTCCCACTGCCGCTACCAATTTTCAAAAGATAAAGAGTGCAGGATAACGTGTCCTCCTCTTTCACATATATGGCCCGATGGTCAAGCGGTTAAGACATCGCCCTTTCACGGCGGGAACACGGGTTCGATTCCCGTTCGGGTCACCAAA
>JAZNUW010000092.1:0-8538 GCA_045592465.1 Acutalibacteraceae bacterium
AATATGTCAGATTTACTTGAAGAAATAGAACACCTTGTTGATGCCACAATACCCGATAAGGATGAGCTTATCCACGAGGGGCACCGAGACCGCGACTATGCCATGCTTATTACCCGAAATATGCTGGTAGGTGTTGCTGCAGTGCTGTTTATACTGTCATTCTTTTTTGATGATATATATCACATTCTCAAGGGCGTTGCATATTTCTGCGGTGCAGGTGCCTATGTCTTCGAGTGTCTTCTGCTGACAGACTGCTTTAAAACAAAGGTACCCCACAAAGAGATGTTTATGGTTTATTGTCTTGGCCCTTTGTATCTTATTATGGGGCTTGGGTATATATTGAAGTGAGAAAGAATGAGGCGTTATATGAAAAAGAAAGCTGTCAATATATTAATAATATCGTTTGTTGTTTTATGCATTTTAGGTGTAATAGCTTTTTATGTGTTTGACGTAGTGTATAATAAAACCGACTACACTGAAAATTTATTCAGAATGGTGCTGATAATAGCGGGACTTATTATTACTCTGTTCAGAATAATCTTTTCAAGACGCAGGCAAAGTCTCAGCTTTTATGAGAAGTCATACGAGAAAGAAATCGGACAAGCGTTTAAAAATAATGTTTTGAGAAATAAGCTGTTATGCGCCGTCAGACTTTATAATGAAGATAACTATAACAAAGCTCTTAAGTATTTAACAGAGCTGTATCCTAAAGCAGAAAATGACAGAGATGCTGTTGCTGTGTTGCTTTTCAGTGCCTTATGTTACACTGATATGGGTCTTAATGAGCAAGCTATCGCTGCATATTATAAATTACTCGAGCTTGATCACAGACACGAGCAGGCACATAGTAATCTTGGCTTGATTTATGTGCATGAGGGCAATTATGAAATGGCTCTGAAACACTTTGATGAGTCAATAAGGTGTCAGCCTGATAATTACTATGCTTATATAAACAGGGCATCGTGCTATTTCAGACAAGCTGACTATGCCAATGCTGAAAAGGATGCAATAAAATCTCTCGAGTTCAAAAATAACGGAATTGAAGCTGCATCTTTGCTGACGATAATATATGCCTTGAAGGGTGACGCAGAAAAACAAAATAAATATTTTCATATAAGTGTTGCAAACGGCAAAAACCCCGATGATATAAATGAGGCAATTGAATATTATAAGAAAGCCCAAAGCGACAGTAAAGATGAAAGTGATAAATAAACATAAAAAACAAGGGACTGTTCAACGGAACAGTCCCTTTAACTATATAATTTTTAGCCCTGTCTGTAATCCTTGAGGAAGTCGCCCAGGTCACGCATAGCCTTGGCGATTTTTTCGGGCTCGGGAAGCATAACGATACGGAAGTGGTCAGGCTTATCCCAGCTGAAGCCTCTGCCCGGGATGATCATAACATTCTTGCTGTGGAGATAGTCCATAGCAAACTGCTGGTCATCAGTAATGTTGAATTTCTTGACATCAAGCTTGGGGAAGAGGTAGAAGGCGGCACTGTTTTTAACAAATGAAATGCCTTCGATTTTTTCAAGCTCACGGCAGGTTGCTTCTCTCTGCTCATAAAGTCTGCCGCCGGGTACGATCATCTCTCTTGTGCTCTCGGGGTCTGCCAAAGCAGCAGGAATAACAAGCTGCATGAGGGCGTTAGCACAAAGACGCATAGCTGAAAGCTGAACAAGACCTGCGATAAAGTCTTTAGCACTGTCTTTTGCACCGCTGACAACCATCCAGCCGCAACGGAAGCCACAGATAATGTGTGACTTTGAAAGACCGTTCATTGTGCAGACAAGAAGGTCGGGAGCAAGTGTAGCAGTTGAGATGTGCTCAAGGTCATCCATAACGAGTCTGTCATAAATCTCGTCTGAGAAGATAACGAGCTCGTGCTCTCTTGCCACTGCAACAATTTCTTCAAGCACTTCTCTGGGGTAGAGGGCGCCTGTGGGGTTGTTGGGGTTAATGATAACGATAGCCTTTGTTTTTGAGGTTATTTTCGACTTGATATCGTTGATGTCGGGGTACCAGTTTGACTGCTCGTCACAGATATAGTGAACGGGTGTTGCGCCTGCAATCCACACAGAGTTGGTCCAGAGTGAATAGTCGGGGGCAGGAACGAGGATTTCGTCGCCGTAGCTGAGAAGTGCAGTAAGTGCCATTGTTACGAGCTCGCTGACACCGTTGCCGATGAACACGTCATCGGGAGTGATGCCTTCAATGCCCTTGCCCTTGTGGTAATCGCATATTGCTTCTCTTGCATCAGGCATACCCTTAAGGTCGCAGTAAGCAACAGCCTTATCCGCATTATTCATAAGTGCGTTGCGCACACTGTCAGGCATTTTGAAATCGAAGGTTGCAGGGTTACCTGTGTTAAGACGAAGAACATCGATGCCTTCTTTTCTCATGCGCATAGCTTCAACAAAAACAGGACCTCTTATATCTGAGTGCACGTTTGCAAGCTTGTCTGATCTTAAAATTTCTCTCATATTTATCACCGCTTTAAAGTAGAATAGAATAATTATACGACATTTAATTTTAATGTCAAGGTTAAATGGCAAATAAAAACAAAAAAGGCGCAATTTTCAGCACCACAACATATTCATTATAGCAAAAAGCTTTTTATAAAGTCAATAGTTTTACGGTACCCTGCCGAGATTTCTCCTTTATGCATAAAAAGGATATATGTAATTTTGTACAAAAAAGATATTGAAATGTGGAAAAATTTATGGTATATTATAGACACAGAAAGGGAAAGGTGATACCAATGTACAGGTAACAACCAAAAGTCTTCATAAAAAACTGCACAACAAAAAATAAAAAAGAAATAAATAAAAATAAAAAAACAAGGTGCAGATAATAAAAACATGAAGACAAACATTCTGTAGAAAGAGAGGTTGACCAAAAAGATGTTAGATAACAAGACACAACAGAAATAACCCCCCGGACCAATAAAAGATGTGTGAAGAAACATCGGTCCCCGGGGGTTATTTCATTTTAGTGAGGAAGTAAGAGGGAATAGTGAAGAAGTGCAGCCGAAAGGCTGTGTTTTTTTTTATCGTGAATCCGTGGTTATTTTAGTATACCTTGATTAAGTTTGCGCAGATATTGAAAATCTGACAATGTTGTGATAGTATAAATCAAAGGGGTGATAAGTATGCCGTCAATATCAGGCAGGCTTCTTATGGCAGGACTCAGAGTGATTTTTCACACACCGCTGAATGACACTTCAAAGCTGTCAGACAAGGCTGCAAAGCTGACTAAAGGTAACAAATCAGCTTTCAAGGCACCGAAGGGGTATGTTTTCACCAGACATAAATGCGGAGAGTCTTATTATGAAAAGCTTTTACCTGAAAATACCCGAAGCAAAAAGGTGATTTTTCTTATACATGGTGGCAGTTTTAAAATTCCGCTGATTGACCGCTACAGAAGACTTGCAGTGAAATACAGTTCTCTTTTTGGCGGTGCAACGGTTATAAGTGTCGATTACAGAACCTGGCCTTCGGCGCAGCTGCCATCACAGATGCATGATACGGCAGCGGTTTACTGCGAGCTGCTTTCGCAGGGGGTGAATCCTGAGAATGTTAGCTTTATCGGTGACAGCGCAGGTGCCACTATTGCCTTAACCTCGGCTTTATGGCTTCGGGATAATAATTATCCGTTACCGGGTCACATAGTCTGTTTCTCTTTATGGGGAGATGCAACATCCTCAGGCGATTCCAAAATTAAAAATGCCTATACTGATCCGTTTTACGGCCTGAGAAAAAGTGAAAAAATTGAGGATAATATCCATGTTTTAAGACGCATATCAAAATATGTGCAAAACGTTGACAGAGAAGACCCCTATATCTCACCTTGTTTCGGAGAATATGAGGGTTTTAAAAAAGTCACACTGCTTTGCGGCACAGCGGAGCTTGATGAAAGCGACAGTGACAGAGTATATGAAAAAATGGTCACGGCAGGAGTTGACGCAAAGCTATATAAATATGAGGGAATGTGCCACTGCTTCCAGATGTTTGCATTCCTGCCTGAAAGCAGAGATGCTACCGACAAAATGATAAAACGCGATAAAGGGGAACTATAATGGAAATACTTACACTTGAAAACAAGGCGCTGATAAAAAGAATTCCGGAGATTGTGAAAGAATATCTCGGTGAAGAGGTGACTTCAATTAAATTCATTGGTGGCGGAAGCTTTGGCAAGGTCTTTAAAGCAGAGCTGAAAAAAGGAAAAGCTATTGCCGTCAAAGCTTTCAGGGTGCAGGATTCGCAGTTTGAGGAGGCTATGCAGCTGAAAATTCTCAGGGAAAATACTACTGTACCTATGCCTGAGGTGCTGTTTACCCACAAGGATGAGGATATTGCGGTTATGACTATGAGCTTTATTGAGGGCAGTAATGCGCTGAACCCGGCGTTTCTACTTAAGAGCAAGGAAAGCAAACAAGCCTTTGCCGATTCAGTTGTAAAGGGTATGCTGTTGTGGCACAGTGTTAAGGGCGAAAAATTCGGAAGCTTGTCCGCTCCCTGTTATGACACGTGGAAAGAGTACTATATAAAAGAAAAGCAGGAGCCCTGGCTGAAAGCTTTGGCTGAATTGAGTGAACAGGGTAAATACAGCAAAAAGAGCCTTGAACTGCTCAGAAAGGCAACGGAGATTTATAACTCCCTGCCGCAGGAAGAAAGTGAACCTGCGCTTATTCACGGCGACCTTAACATTATGAATATGATGGCTGACAACAATAGTTTTGCGCTGACCGGTTTTATTGATCCCTGCGGCTCAATGTGGGCAGAGAGGGAGTATGACCTTTTTCAGCTTCGCAATATGTGGGGTGACAGCTTCTGCCTTTATGAAACCTACAAGAAGATGTACCCTCTGCCGGAGAATGCTGATTTCAGAGTGGCATATTATGCAGCTATGCACGAGGCATCAATGCGCCTTAAGGGTGGACTGGTTATGCCTTTATGGGAAGCTCTCAATAATATGGCACTGAGGAAAGAAATGAAGAAATTAATTTAAATTTAAGGAAGAACAGATATATTTTATTTGTAAAAGAATGTAAGGGAGGCATGTTAAATGACAAAAAAACTATCCAGACTGCCGACAAGCAGTCCTCTTATAAAAAAGCCTTTCGGAGGCCTAACGGCAAATATGCTCAGAGTTATAGCCGTCCTTCTTATGCTCAGCGACCATATATGGGCAACTTATATGAGTTTTGGCGACTGGATGACCTACATAGGCAGAATGGCCTTTCCGATTTTTGCGTTTCAGATTGCAGAGGGCTTTGTTCACACAAAAAATGTTAAGAAGTATATTCTGAGGCTTCTCGCCTTTGCCGTAGTTACGGAAATACCATTTAATCTTTTTTATTCAAGCCGTACCTTCAACCCGTATCATCAGAATGTGCTGTTTACTCTGCTGCTTGGTCTTTTTGCAATTATGCTCATAGACGGACTCAAGAAAGATAAATCGGTGAAGAATATAGCAAAAACTGTAGCTTTACTCCTGATTGTTGTGGTGGCGAGCGTTATCGGCTTTGTGGATTACGGAATTCACGGCGTTCTCATGGTAGTTATGTTCTATCTTTTCAGAGACTTCCCCTTTGCATGGCTCGCACAGCTCCTTGGTATGGTAGCAATAAATATCATTTTCTTCGAGGGTCAGGTTATTCCCTTTGAGTTTTTCGGCAAAGCTTTTGAAATTCCCACTCAGGGCTTCGCAGTCTTCTCACTTATTCCCATATGGCTTTACGGCGGAAAGAAAGGTATATCCAATAAGATTTTACAATACGGCTTTTATGCTTTCTATCCCGTTCATATGCTCATTCTTTATCTGATAAAATATTTCGCATAAAAAAACTGAGGGCTCTGCCCTCGGTTTTTTTGTTAACTGAAAATAAATTATTTTTAGATAAACCATTGACTTTTTTATTATAAATGATAGAATATACAGGTTTGAAATATATAAAATCGGGTGATCAAATGAAGGAATTTTATCTCAGACCTGCGCTTTTTTCTTCTCTTAAAGGATACACAAAAACTCAGTTTACAAAGGATCTGACAGCAGGCGTCATAGTTGCAATTATTGCGTTGCCTTTGTCTATAGCTCTTGCTCTTGCCTCAGGTGTTGAGCCTGCCTGCGGTGTTTACACTGCAATAGCTGCAGGCTTTGTGGTTTCACTTCTCGGCGGCAGCAAGGTGCAGATAGCAGGACCGACAGCAGCCTTTGCCACTATTGTTGCAGGCATAGTTGCCGCACAGGGCATGGACGGACTTTTTATTGCTACGGTTATGGCAGGTATTCTGCTTGTAATTATGGGTGTGCTGAAGCTAGGTACATTTATAAATTATATGCCTCACACTATCACTGTCGGCTTCACAGGCGGTATCGCGCTGACAATTCTCATAGGCCAGGTTAAGGATTTTCTGGGCCTTAGCTATGCACAGGGCATAAAGCCTATTGAAACCTTCGAAAAAATAGAAGCAAACATTGAGTCTATAGGCACATTCAGCCCCTGGGCGCTGATTATCGGTCTTATCAGTCTTGCAATACTTATAATCTATCCCAGGTTTGAAAAGAAGCTTCCGCCGTCACTTATTGCAGTTGTGGTGGGTGCACTGCTTGTCAAGCTTCTTCCGGCGGCAGGTGAGGGAGTATTCACAATAGGTGAGCTTTATACCATACCCACAGGCTTGCCGAAGATGGATTTTTCATCAATGAATTTCAGTGCCGACAAAATAACGGCTCTCATTCCCGATGCAGTTACTATTGCCGTACTCGCTGCCATAGAGTCTCTGCTTTCATGTGTGGTTGCAGATTCAATGACAGACTCAAAGCATAATCCTAATGCAGAGCTTGTGGCTCAGGGTGCAGCAAATATTGCCAGTGTGTTTTTCGGCGGTATCCCTGCAACAGGTGCAATTGCAAGAACATCTGCCAATATCAAAAACGGCGGCAAAACTCCCATAGCAGGCATGGTACACGCCATAGTGCTTCTGCTTGTGCTTCTCTTTCTTATGCCGATGGCATCACTTATTCCCATGCCAACAATAGCAGCCATACTCTTTATGGTGGCTTATAATATGAGTGAGTGGAGAAAATTCCTTGCCATTGTTAAAACCAAGAAAATCTGCAATATTATTGTTCTGATAATAACCTTTGCTCTTACGGTTATATTTGATCTGGTGGTTGCTATTGCCGCAGGACTAATAGTTCATCTTGTGCTCCTTGGTATAAGAAAAATAGCTGAAAAGAAAAAAGCATAAAAATTGCTCTCAGTCATAAAGACTGAGAGCTTTTGTTTTACCAGTCGAGTTCCATATGATAGGGTACCGTGTACATTTGCATAGGGGAGCCTGCATTATATTCCATTATATACCTCACTCTGCCGAAGTTGTTATATGCAAAGATTTTATATATATATCCTCCATAATAAGTATCGGGAGATTCTTCCTTGTCGCAGTAATAAATAAGTGTCCAGTCGCGTAGCTTTCTGGTACTGACAGACGATGAGCCGATTGGCTTCATATCCATATATTTTTCTGTTTCTTCCTGCAATTCCTTTTCTGACAGGCGCCTTTCAAGATATATAGTCAGGTCTTTGTCATTGTCGTTTACCAGTTGATATCTGTAAAAATATGAGGGGCTTCCTGTATATTCTTTGAAGGTAAATATATTTTTGCCGAGAAAATCAATACTTTTCGTGTCGGCGGGCAGCTCATCGGGGAAAAACTCATTTACCTCATCAGAAAACTTATCAACTCTTTCATCAATCAGAAGATAGTTTTTCAGGTTGGTAGTTTCTGAGCGCAAGTCAATATCGAGTAAAGACATGATATTATACAGATATGATGCAAAGCAAACAGGGATAAGTATCACGCACAACAAAGAAGAAGCTATTATGCGCTTTTTGGAAAATTTGACCTTTTTAGAAATCTTATACTTATACAGTAAAAATACTGAAGTGAAGATAATGTAAGCGAGCGTTGCCCATTTGATATAAAAATCTGTTTCGGGAACAATAAAACGCATTTTATTAGCCCAAAGGATAAAGAACTGAATAACCAATGATAAAACAATCCAACCGAAGCCTGCAATCGCAACGGTAAGGAAAAAGACTCTTTCAATTTTCTCTCCCAATGTGAAATTTATATCAGATGTAGGCACAGCCTTTTCTTCTGTTACACTGTTGAGGCTTTCGCAGATGACTTCCATTGTCACCGTTTCTTTTACGGCAACAGTCTCTAATTTTTCAAGAACAGCCTTATTGCTTTCAATTTCCTGAGAGGTTTTCTTCATAAACTCCTCTAAGGTTTTGCGGCAGGATTCATTACCGAGACGAAGCTGTTTTATCTCACTTATAGAAAATCCTGCTTTTCTGAGTGTAGCAATATTTTTAAGACACTCAACATCTTCTTGGGTGAAGTCTATATTCTTTCTGCCTGCATAGTTTTCACTGCATGAGGGAGCAACAAGACCGTTTTCAATATATAATCTGATGGCTCTGTCGGTGAGATTCGTTTCGATGATTACGTCTTTGATTTTCAT
>JAZNUW010000093.1:0-13838 GCA_045592465.1 Acutalibacteraceae bacterium
TCCCTTATTCGTCCTCAGGACGCGGTCATGCTCAAAGCTGCCAATTCCACCACATCCGCATATTGCATAAAACAGAAAGTGAGCGCGTGACTCTTGCGGTGCCCAAAATTACTTTCCGGAATTCCACCACATCCGCATAGCCTAACAATTATAGCATAAATGGCTCATTTGTCAATAGAAAAAGCATACAACTTCAGCTGTCTTCTTAAACATTTAATCTGAGATTATCTGCCGGGTATGCCATTCTTCTTCGGCACAAACCGATGGTGAAGATGTCAATAAAAAGTCCCGCCTGAAAAGACGGGACAATATTTATTACATTTCTTCAAGCACTGCTGCGCGCTTGTCAGCAAGTTCAACTATCATCTTCTGCTGAAGCTTGCCGTGAATGGGATAGAAAATGAATGTCAGACCGTAAAGTCCGCGTGCAAGAGCAGGCAGAATACAGAAGACAATCCAGATGCCCTTGAGTACGCCGGGGTCTTTGTTTGCAATATCGTGACCGAGTGCATCCTTGAGAGGCACATATTCAATCCAGCGAAGCACCATACCTGAAAGCCAGCCTGTAGCAGCTGTTGCAAGCTTGATGAAATAGCCCTGAACGGTTGTTACAAGAGCCTCGTTACGAAGTCCGTGCTTCCATTCCATATAGTCGAGAGTGTCAGCTGTGAGAATGGGGTTACAGACATTGATAACCTTGTTGGGAAGACCTGCAATTGTGAGCAGCAAAACAACAGCAGCAAAGTTGAGAATACTCTTATCCTCGAAGTTTGCACTGAAAATTGCACCGTTGGGATAACCCAGCACAAACATAAGCATATATGCGCCAAGGCCGAAAAGACCTGCACCGATAGCTGTTGTTCTGGCGCCGAACTTTCTTACAAGCTTAGCTGCAAAGGGTACCATAAAGTAGTTGGGTATGCCTGTGAACAGACCGCAGATACTACGGTATGCATAGTTGCCTGAGTTGTTAAGCCAGAAGAAGCTTTCGGTTGAACCGCCGACAGCCTTGAAGTTGTTGAAGAATTCTGCAAAGATAATTGTCAGAAGAGGTCTGTTGGTGATTATGTTTTTAATTGAACCCCAGACAGATGTTTTATTCATTTCCTCACGGCTCTGCAGAGGGATTCTTTCACGCATATTGAAGAAGCCGTAAACCGCAAACGATGCTGAGAAAATAAGCATAAATACGGCAAATCCCTTATATACCTCGGCGTTTGTTATTGACGGGTTGGCCTTGGGCAGGAACTTAACGAGAATAGGCAGCATTGACGGAATGAAGGTACCGAAAAGCTCAACGAATTTCGTGGTCGTTATCAGGTTATTTCGCTCGTTTATATTAGGCGTGATGTTGTAGGTCATAAGATTCCATGCGCCGAAATAGCTCATGCCGAGGCCGTAAATAACAACGGCAGCAGCAACATAGAAGGCCTGCGCCAGACCTGTGATTCCGGGTGTGGAGAAAAGCATCATACCGCCGATAATCCAAAGGGGAAGGGGGAGGATGAAGAACGGTCTTACTCGGCCCCAACGTGTTCTTGTTCGGTCAATGATAAGACCTGAAATTGTGTCGTCGAGGGCATCATATATAGTTGCAAAAAGCTCAATGTTTGCATAGTGCTGAGCACTCAGACCGGCATACTGAATAAGGAAAAACTGCTTTTCAGTGCCGATGAACTGTGAAAGATTCTTCTGACCGAAGTTAACAAGAACAAAGGCTGCGATTTCTTTAGGTCTGAGATATCTTTTTTTTGTGTATGCTAATTTGTCTATTACTTCTTCTTCAGAAAGCTGCTCTTCCTGAAGAGATGCTGTGTTTACTTTATCTGACATGCTATCGCTCCTTTCTCTTATTTGCCTTCTCTTTCAAGAGCTTCTCTTGCTTTTCTGACCTTTTCAGCATGCTCTTCTTCTTTTCTCTTTTCTTCTTCGAGCCAGGCTTCCTGCTTTCTGATGCGTTCAGCCTCTTCCTTTTCTTCCTTCATTCTGACCTTAGCGAGTCTTTCAATTTCAAGATCCTCTTCACTTGTCACTTCAGATCTGCTGACAAGAAGATTAGCAACGAAGGCTACAGCCAGAAGCATCACATAAACAAACAGACCCCACATGGCATCTGCTGAAGCACCGGCAGAAAATTCAAGAGTACCGATGAAAAAGCCTGCTGATTCATAAGCGGGTGTGCCTGCCATAATAAACATGGCTGCGGCAGCAACGGCAGCAAAGATGCTCAGGATATCTGTTATCCAGGCTGCGTTTGTCTTTGGTTTTGTGAATCTTATAATCGGCATAAAGAATGCGATAACAATAATCACTATGCTCAGAAGCATAAGCAGAAGACCGACCATTATGTAAAGCACGGGACCCTCAAGCTTCGACAGGATACCGCCGATATCTTTAAAGAGAATGCCGAAGAAGTCTATTGTACTCGTGCCGTCTGTGAAAAGACCCAGCAAATCGAAATAAAGGCTGTCTTTTTCACTTGTGACGTAGGCCCAGGGGAGAATGAAGCCAAGGGCAGGAATCAGCGACATAAACAGTCTTGCTATTCTGAGCTTTGTTCCGAATATGGAATATCTCAGAAGATTGAGCTTGCCGTAAAGTGAAGCGAATTTTGCTTCGGCAATTGCGCTGTCTTCTTCAAGACGTGCCTCCCAGTTGTAGTTAGGAATATTTGCGCCGCAGTGCGGGCACTCGGCTTTGACGTGATATATCCTTAATATACCACCGCATTTAGGACATTTGCTTGCCATTAAAACACCCTTTCCTTTGAGTTATAATATATCCATTATATTTTATATGGCACATATCTTTTTGTCAATGAGAGAAATGGACAAAAATACTTGTCTATTTTCACCATAAAGATTTTTTATAATTCAAAAAATTTAAAAACTGATAATAATTTGTTAATTTTCTATTGAAAAAACTTTTTAATCGTGCTATCATAGTTCTACTAAAAAGCTCCAGGGAGGTTGCTTTATGAAAAAACTATTAAAGAATTCCGGTTTGATCTTTATTATTTCTTTACTCGTATGCCTTTGTGCCGTGAGTGTCAGTGCCGCCGATGACGGTATTATGGCTTTTGCCGAGGGCCACGAGCTTGTTATCAGTGCAGACTATATGTTTGTCGGTGTTAACCAGACATCACAGTTCAAGGCTGAGGTCACAGGTGTTGAGGTTCAGCCCGTTATTACATGGAGCTCTGCTGATAACTCAATTGCCGAAGTTAACGGCGGCGGCAAGGTAACAGGTAAAAAAGAAGGTTACACAACAATCAAAGCAACTGCAGTTGTTGCAGGTCAGACAATTGAAGGTTCATATCCCATTCAGGTTGTTAAGAATGAGAACATTATTCATTCATACCTTGAAACCAACAACGTTCTTTCATATCAGTATGACTATGATTATGGCTACTACTATGCAAATGACAAGAAGTCATGGCAGAAAAACTTCGGTTTTGCAAGAGTTTATGACTATGTTGCTCCCTATGTAGGCATGGAATATGACTACATAAGAGTTTTCTTTAACTATGATGAGGAAGATTTCCTCGTTCAGCTCTGGAAGGGTCAGTACGGCGTTCTTTACGGCGGTGAAGTAGGTATCTACAACAGAGACGAAGACGGCAAGAATTCAAGCCCCTTCACATTCTATGCTGCAGCAAGCCAGAAATATTGGCCTGTGATGGATATGGCTGTTTATCATCAGAAAGAAGAGGGTGACAGACCCGACGAATACGAGCTTCTCTTCAAGCGCCCCGTTGACAAATATTGGTGGTGCACAGGCTTCGTTATGGGTACACTCAGACAGTATGAGCCGGCAGATGAGCTCAGAATTGAAGTAACAATCAAGTTCAGAGACGCAGAAATGGCTTCACTGTTTGCAAGCGGTATACGTGACTGCGGCTTCACTCAGGCTGCTTCAAAGCAGTATATGGGCATCGACTCATATTATTATGACGGCGGCACAGATGTCAGTGTTTCATGGCAGGGAATTTCCGAGGCTGAAAACACAATGGGCATCAAAGCAGGCATCGGTGTGACATTCGTTCTCGGTCTTGTTAACTTCCTTCTTAAAATCGGTCTTCTCAGACTTGCTCTCTTAATTATCTTCTAAAATAATCGTCAGCCCTGTGTGTTTATCATGCAGGGCTTTCTTGTGCTTTTGTACACTTGCAAAATTATAATTAATGTGTTATTATATATCAGTTAGAAAATATTACCAAAGGAGTTACACTATGAAACGAATTTCAGCAAGAATTGGTTTTCTCTTTGCGGCGTTGATTCTTATGTTTACACTTTTCACAGTTTCATCATCAGCTGCAGGTATCACAACAGGTATCCCCGAGGATTTTGTAAATGCACAGAAGTATAAAATTGTTATTTCTGCTGACGACTTCAATGTTAAGGTACGCGGTAAGCTTCAGCTTGAGGCAAAGGTCACAGGCGTTGAGGTTCAGCCCGAAATCAAATGGCAGTCATCAGACACAGATGTTGCAACTGTCACAGGTAAGGGTCAGGTCAAGGGTGTGAATGTCGGCAGAGCCTTCATCACAGCCAAGGCAACCGTTGCAGGCAAAGAGCTTGATGCTGTTTTTGCAGTCAATGTTGTTACAAGTGACAATGTTATCAAAACCTTCCTGATGAATAATCAGGTTCTGAGCTATATGTATAGCTATCAGGATGACTATTATTACACAAATGATAAGGAATGCTGGCAGGAAAACTTCGGTTTCACAAGACTTTATGATATAGCTTCACCTTATATCGCACTTGAATATGACTATACACGAGTTTTCTTTGAATATGACAATCAGAGCTTTATGGTTCAGCTCTGGAAGGGTCAGTACGGTTACATCTTCTACGGCGGTGAAATCGGCATTTATCACAAGGATATCGACGGCAAGGAAATCGGCTATTTCACCTATTTCAACTGTGCAGACGAGAAATATTGGCCTAAAATGGAAATGACCCTTTATCATCAGAAGATAAACGGCGAATGGGTCAGAGAATTCACACGCGACTATGATTACTACTGGTGGTGCACAGGCTTCAAGCCCGGTCACTTAAGACAGGTTGAGCCTGCTGATGAATTAAGACTTGTTGCAAGAATCACCTTCAGAGATAAGGAAATGGCAACTCTCTTTGCCGAAGGCCTCAAGAAATGTGACTTCGGTCAGGTTGACAGCAAGGATAAGGTAGGTCTTGACCAGTATTATCATCAGGGCAGAGATGTTTATCTTCAGTGGCAGAATGTTTCAGAAGCAGAGTCCACAATGGGCATCAAGATTGCTGCAGGCTCAGTGTTTGCGCTTAATCTTCTCGGCTTCATTATAGGCTCATTCATTTCAATGGGACTTGGTTCACTTATCTTCCTTTTCATTCTGTAATTTAATAAGATTAAGGACTGCGGCATTTGCTGCAGTCCTGTTTTTTGTTATTGTGCCTTTTCAATTTCTCTTTTCAGCTTTTCGACTATTCGTTTTTCGAGGCGTGAAATATAGCTCTGCGATATCCCCAGCATATCGGCAACCTGCTTCTGAGTGTATTCCTTTGACCCGAAAAGTCCGAAGCGCATAGTCATAATCTGCCTTTCTCTGTCTGACAGCTGTCTGACGCAATAAAGGAGCTGTCTTTTTTCATCTTTGAGCTCAATATTCCTGTTTACGCTGTCACTGTCTGAGCCGAGCACATCGCTTAAAAGCAGCTCGTTACCGTCCCAGTCAACATTGAGAGGCTCGTCAATAGACATTTCATTTTTATTTTTTGCATTTTTTCTCAGGTACATAAGAATTTCATTTTCAATGCAGCGCGAGGCATAGGTTGCAAGCTTGATTTTCTTTGATGGCCTGAAGGTGTTCACCGCTTTTATAAGACCGATAGTGCCGATAGACACCAGGTCTTCTATGCCAACACCGGTGTTTTCAAATTTTCTTGCAATATAAACAACAAGACGCAGATTATGTATGACGAGGAGCTCTCTGTGCTCAAAATTGTCGGTGTTTATTTCGTCAAGAATTTCCTCTTCCTGCTGTTTTGTCAGTGGTGGCGGCAGATTCTGTGCGCCGTTGACATAATAAACTCTGTCATCATCTTTAAATAGCGTCAGCAGTTTATTTTTCAATTGGCTGAGGAGCCCGGTTAGTTTTTTCATCAAAATCTTCTCCTTTTTCGTTTGTAGTGTTATGAAATATTCCTGAAGGCAAAAGGGCGCTGAAATCGCCGTTTTTAATGGTTTCATCGGTTATGGCTATAAGCGCATCGTTAATTTCGATGCTCACAGAAATTCCCTTTATCTCTACGCGCTGAGCTTTAATGCAGGGCAGAATTGCCTTCCCACCGACGCAGGTACAGGGCAGATATCTTATCTTCAGATTTTTCCCGGCAGCTACCGTGCAGATATCTTCATCAGACGGAAACAGCTCATTGAGTGCACTGCGGCTGACAATAATAACGGGTCTGCCTGTAAACGGGTCGCTCAGGCTGTTGCCTGTATCATAAAAGGCAGGAAATTCAAAATCAATATTATTTATATGCAGTTTCATACGGTAAATTGAATTTTCGGGAGCTTTAATTTTAATAAGTCGGTTTATGCCCTTTATTGCAAAATAGCAAATTGCCGTGAAAATAATCAGTGTCAGCGGCTCAATATGGAAATAAACCACGAAGCCATCTAAATAAATATTTTGAGGGTTTACAAAGTACCACAAAGCAAGCATAAAGCCTGCAAAGATAAAATTGACAAGGAAAAAGCAGGAAAAATTTCTGACAAAAGGTCTTATTCTGACTTTGCCGAAGCTTATGAGAATGAACACCACTGCGGCAGGAATTCTTGAAAGCGCGAGGACAGTGTCGCTGATATGAGGTATGAGAATAACAAAGCTGTAAAGTCCGCCCACAGCGCTTGCAGCTGCTATGCGCCACCGTGAAGCTGCAGCGCCTGAAATAAAGGCTGTCAGCATCAGCAGCGCATAAGTTATATAAACATTCAGAATAAAAAGCACATCGGCATAAATAACCTGAGTCAAAATTATCACCCTTATAAGTATAATCCCGACGCATAATGATTTATGTCGGAAAGTGGGTGAATGAGAAAATTTAAAGCCCCGTAATCTGCTGATTACGGGACTGTGAAAAGGTATATCTTATTTAATCATCTCACCAAACTGTTCTTCGCTTATAACGGTAACGCCTAAATCGTTCGCCTTTTTAAGCTTGCTGCCGGCGTCTTCGCCTGCAAGAACATAGGTGGTTTTTTTCGAAACGCTCGATGATGCCTTGCCACCGAAGGATTCGATTATTTTTGTGGCTTCGCTTCGTGTGTAGGTTGAAAGTGTACCTGTGAGCACAAAGGTCATGCCCTCAAATCGCATATCGACAATTTCCTTGTGGCTTTCCATGTTGACACCGAGAGATTTCAGCTCCTCAATGAGTCTGATGCTTTCGGGGTGCGAGAAAAAGTCGGTGACACTTTCAGCCATAATAAGACCGAAGCCTTCAATTTCGGCAATTTCTTCTGCAGAGGCGGTAATAAGCTTATCCATAGTGCCGAAGCGGTCGGCAAGAAGCTTGCCTGCCTTCTGACCGATATGGCGGATGCCAAGGGCATATATGAGCCTTGCAAGGTCGTTTTCCTTTGACTTTTCTGCAGCAGCAATAAGGTTGTCTGCGCTCTTTTCTCCCATACGCTCAATGGACGCGATTTTATCCTTTTCAAGAGTATAGATATCTGCCGCCGTCCTGACCATACCCTCATTTACAAAGGTTTCAAGCACAGCAGTGCCCATGCCTTCAATATCCATAGCATCTCTTGAGCAGAAGTGAATGAGGTTGCGAAGCAACTGATTCGGGCAGTCGGGGTTGCAGCAACGAAGTGCGGCTTCACCCTCTTCTCTTGTGACCTTGCCGCCGCATGAGGGGCAGATGTCAGGTATACGGTAGGGGACAGCATTCTCACCGTGTGACACTACCGAAAGCACCTCAGGGATAATATCGCCTGCCTTACGGATAATGACTCTGTCACCTATGCAGATGCCTTTTTCGTCAATGAAATCCTGATTGTGAAGAGTTGCTCTGCTGACAGTTGTGCCTGCTAAAAGGGTAGGCTCAAATATGCCGGTGGGGGTGAGCACACCTGTTCTGCCCACATTGATTTCAATATCAAGCAGAGTTGTTTCCTTTTCTTCAGGGGGATATTTATAAGCGAGAGCCCACTTGGGGAATTTTGATGTTGAACCCAGAGCCTCGCGCTGTGAAAAATCATCAACCTTTATAACGGCACCGTCAATGTCAAAGGGGAGTGCGCCCCTGATCTGACCTATGCGCTCAATTTCGCTGAGAGCTTCGGAGATATCCTTGCACTGAGTGTAAAAAGGCACTGTGTTGAAGCCCAGCTCTTTTATAAAATCAAGTGACTGCTTGTGAGAGGTCAGCTCCTTGCCCTCGATGCGCTGAATGTTGAAGGTGAATATGTCAAGCTTTCTCTTGCTTGTGATTTTCGGATTCTTCTGACGAAGAGAGCCCGCTGCCGCATTTCGGGGATTTTTGAAGGTTTTTTCACCGTTTAATTCCTGCTCGGTTATGAGGGCGGTGAAAATCTCTCTGGGCATATAAACCTCACCGCGTACCTCAAGAACGGGCAGATCAGTGTCAATTTTAAGGGGAATGTTACGTATAGTTCTGATGTTTGCCGTCACATCTTCACCGACTCTGCCGTCACCTCGTGTTGAGCCGCGGATAAGAAGGCCGTTTTCATATTCAAGTGACACGGAAAGACCGTCAATTTTCGGCTCAACTATATATGTTGGGTTGGGAATTACTGCTCTGACTCTCTGGTCAAAGGCAAGCACATCATCCTCACCGAAGCCGTCCTGAAGGCTTTCCATAGGCACAATGTGTTCAACCGGTGTGAACTGAGTGTCGGCCTTACCGCCGACTCTGTGAGTGGGAGAATCAGCCGTGACAATTTCAGGATATTTCTCTTCTATTGCAATAAGCTCGTGAAGAAGACGGTCATACTCGAAGTCTTCTATTTCGGGTTCATCGTTTTCATAATATTTTTTGTTGTGATAGTTGATTATTTCACGGAGTTCTTCAGCTCTTTTTCTCATTTCAAGCAATTCGCTCATAATTATTTCTCCTTATTAAGTCTACCTGAGTAAAACTCATCCTTGAACCATATATCTTCTATAGTGAACTCTTTGCCGTTGAGATATTCCAGCTCGCCCGCATCTGTGGTGAAATCGAATATCAGCTTATATGAGCAAAGACACTGCTTTTTAAGACCGGTCTTTTTGTTCAGTGCGTTGGTGCCGTATTTTCCGTCGCCTAAAAGGGGATGCCCTATAGATGCAAGATGGGCCCTTATCTGATGAGTTCTGCCTGTGAGCAGGTCAACCTCAAGAAGACTCAGACCGTCTTTATAGCCTAAAACAGTATATTTTGTCTTGATATATTTGCTGTCAGGTGACTGCTTTTTAGAAACAAAGACCTTGTTTTTCTTCTCATCCTTGACAAGATAACCCTCAAGAATGTCACTGTCTTTTTTCGGCTTGCCGTGAACAAGACAAAGATAAATCTTATGAAGCTCTCTGTCCTTCATTTTCTGATTGAGTACCCTTAAAGCTTCGGCAGTCTTGGCACAGATAACAATGCCGCTTGTGTTTCTGTCGATACGGTTAACAAGCGCAGGGGTAAAGGAGGCCTCACTGTCAGGCTGCCATTCGCCCTTTTCGTAGAGATAACGCTTTGTGCGTGTGATAAGGGTGTCAATATATTCACTGTCGTCGGGGTGGGAGAGCAGACCCGTCTTTTTATTAAGGAGAATGACATTCTCATCCTCATAGACGATATCCAGCTTTTTAGAGGCAGACATAAAGTCATAAACCGTTTCTTTTTTTGCAAAAAACTCGTCATTGATATACATATCCACCACATCACCGAGGATAAGGCGTGTCGAGATTTCCGCACGCTTGCCGTTTACCTTGATGCGCTTGATTCTTATGTACTTATACATCAGTGCCTTAGGCAGGTTAGGCAGTGTTTTGGTGAGGTATTTGTCAAGGCGCTGATTGGCATCGTTTTTCTCAATAATAAAGCTTTTCAAAATATAACTTCCTTTTAGATTATTCATTTAATTATATCATAAAAACTCACAAATGTATAGCAGTTATAAATGAATTTATAAAGAAATCTATGCATACGTATGCGAACGCATAAAAGACTATGCGAATGCATGCGAAGCGATGCCTATATGATACTGATAATGATACTGACACTGATACTGATACTGATACTGTTAATGATACTGATACTGAGCAGCCTGCTGTGCTGCAAAAAAATAAAATACAAAAAGAAGAAAAGTTGACAGAGGTGAAATATGAGTGTAAAATTATATATAAGTGATAAATCTGCCGTCAGGAGGTCATATGAAAAAAGTTTTATTATTAGTTATTCTTATAGGAATTTTCTTCTTTTGGTATAGCAGCAACAGCTACACCACTGAGCCTGTTGTCAATCACATTTCAGAAACGGTTGATGCATATATTGTTCCGGAAGAAAAGTGCTATCATTACAGTCAGCTCAGCGAAAGCGGAAAATCAGTTTATAATGAACTGCTAAGACAGGTTCCGGGCGGTGTGACGGAGTTTTCTATAAAGAATGTTCCCGAAGAAGCTATGCAAGGAGAAAATTTCGACAAAATTGTCAGTGCATTTTATAAAGACCATCCTGAATTCTTCTGGCTTTGTGAAGGCTATTCATGGACATATCACAATTTTTTCAGACGAATGGATCTGACCATGCACGTTAATGAATTCTGGAATGATAAACTTGATAAAAACAAAGCAGTCGATAAGTTTTTTAAGAAAGCCGACAAAATTATTGCTCAGGCTGAAAAGATTGAAGACACATACGAGCAGATAAAATTTGTTTACGACTATCTCATTGATAATATTACATATGACTATAAGGCAGCCGAAGAAAATGACAAGGATGAAAAGAGTGTTGAGGTGAGCTACGCAAACTCGGGCTACGGTGCAATTGTGAATGGCTTATGTGTCTGTGAAGGCTATGCAAAGGCATTTCAGTTTATTATGCAGAATCTGGGCTATGAGTGCATTCTGGTTGCAGGAAAAGGTGTTGATGGCCTGCATGCCTGGAATATGGCAAAAATCGATGATGACTACTATCATTTCGATGCCACATGGGACGATATGGGTGATGAAGTTGACGATGACGGAAAGCTTATATATACCGACGGCAACAGTCACGAATATTTTGCGGTAACCTCAGAGGAATTTGCAAGAGAGCATAAGTCTTATGGCTTTAAATATCCCTTAGGCACTGCAACAGAATATAACTATTTCTACCGCGAAGGCTACATTGTTGAGGAATATTCCGAGTCTGCAATAAAAGCTGTTTTAAAGAAGCAGTTTGATGAGGGTATGTCGGAAATAAGCATTAAATTTGCAGATCAGAAAACAATGCATAAAGCCGAAAAATATATATCCGACGAACTGGAAAGATTGATATATTCACATAAATATTACAGATATTATAAAAGCTACTATACTTATGAAAATGATAAAATGTATGTTATAACCTATAATTTTGTCTGATGGTTATAACTCATAATCTCATTTGTCATTTTTCACAAAAAATTTTTTGCTCAACAAGCATATTTTCATCACGAAAATATTGATTTATTGCATTGGTAGTGATAAAATAATAAGGTATTTTTTAAACTACACTTTAAATACAAAAGGGGTATGTCAAATGGAAAGAAAAACTGGTACTGTTTCAAGAGGTATCCGCTGCCCGATTATCCGTGAAGGTGACGACCTTGCAAAAATAGTTTGTGACAGTGTTGTTGATGCTGCAAAGTGTGAAGGCTTTGATCTTCGCGATAAAGACGTTGTGGCAGTAACAGAATCAATATTAGCAAGAAGCCAGGGCAACTATGCAACAGTTGAAGCAATTGCCAAGGATGTCAAGGCAAAATTCGGCGGAGAAACCGTAGGTGTACTTTTCCCCATTCTTTCAAGAAACCGTTTTGCTATCTGTCTTCGCGGCATTGCTATGGGCTGCAAGAAGATTGTGCTTATGCTTTCTTATCCCAGTGATGAGGTCGGCAATCATCTTCTCACATACGATCAGCTCGACGAAGCAGGCATAAATCCCTACAGTGATGTTCTTTCACTTTCAAAGTACCGTGAGCTTTTCGGCGAAAACAAGCATGAGTTCACAGGTGTTGACTATGTTGATTACTATTCAAATCTCATAAAAGAAGCAGGCGCTGAATGCGAGGTTATCTTTGCAAATCAGGCTAAGAGCATTCTCGATTACACTGATTGTGTGCTTACCTGCGACATTCACACAAGAGCACGCACAAAGCGTCTTCTCAAGGCAGCAGGTGCCAAGATTGTTTATGGCATGGACGATATTCTCACCGAATCAATCGACGGCAACGGCTTTAACCCTGATTTCGGTCTTCTCGGCTCAAACAAGTCAACTGAAGACACAATCAAGCTTTTCCCGAAAGATTGCAATGAATTTGTAAATAAAACTCAGCAGTACCTTATGGAAGCAACCGGCAAGAAAATCGAGGTTATGGTTTACGGTGACGGTGCATTCAAGGATCCTCAGGGCAAAATCTGGGAGCTTGCAGACCCCTGTGTTTCACCGGGCTATACCTCAGGTCTTGAGGGTACCCCCAACGAGCTCAAGCTCAAGTATCTTGCAGACAACGATTTTGCAGGTCTTGCAGGTGACGAGCTCAAGGCTGCCATCTCAAAGCGCATAGCTGAAAAGGGTGATGCAAGTCTTGTCGGCAACATGGCTTCTCAGGGCACAACACCCAGAAAATTCACAGACCTTATCGGCTCACTTTGTGACCTTACAAGCGGCTCAGGCGATAAGGGTACACCCGTAGTTCTCGTTCAGGGTTATTTCGATAACTACACCAACTGATTTTGATCAGTTTTATAAAGTTAATATTTTCTGATTATATAGGGAGGAATTTAAAATGGATTCAAATGTAAGACACGACAGCATGGCTCGCATCACCACCAAAGAGCTTGCAGATGCTTTTATAGCAGAGCAGGTTCAGGCAATTCGCACACAGGTTGGTGATAAGAAGGTTCTTCTTGCACTTTCAGGCGGTGTTGACTCATCAGTAGTTGCAGCTCTCCTCATCAAGGCTATCGGCAAGCAGCTTGTTTGTGTGCATGTAAACCATGGCCTTATGCGTAAGGGCGAAAGTGAAAATGTAATTGAGGTTTTCAAAAACGGACTCGATGCAAACCTTATTTATGTTGATGCAACTGACCGTTTCCTTGATCTTCTTAAAGGTGTCAGCGATCCTGAAACAAAGCGCAAGATTATCGGTGAAGAATTCATTAATGTTTTCGCAGACGAAGCGAGAAAGCTCGACGGCGTAACATTCCTCGCTCAGGGTACTATTTATCCTGATATCCTTGAAAGCATCAAGCAGGCTGAAGGCAAAAAGGCAGTCAAGTCACACCACAATGTGGGCGGACTTCCAAAAGATCTGAAGTTTGAGCTTGTTGAACCCATTAAACTCCTCTTTAAAGACGAAGTCAGAGTAGTAGGTGAGGCTCTCGGCCTTTCACATGAAATGGTTTACCGTCAGCCCTTCCCGGGCCCCGGCCTTGGTGTAAGATGTCTTGGCGCAATCACACGCGACAGACTTGAAGCACTCCGCGAGGCTGACGCAATTCTCAGAGAAGAATTTGCTAAAAACGGCCTTGCTGAAAAGGTCTGGCAGTACTTCATTGCAGTGCCCGACATGAAGAGTGTCGGTGTCAAGGATGACAGCCGTTACGA
>JAZNUW010000094.1:0-27336 GCA_045592465.1 Acutalibacteraceae bacterium
CTATCCATTGAACTAAGGAGGCTTTTATAGAAAATTTAGTATTTATTAGTACGAGAATAACAGACTATCATTTGCATTTAGCCAAAAGGCGGATGCTCTGACGAATCCTTAGGAGGGACTTATTCTATCCATTGAACTAAGGAGGCACGCATATAATTTTCAGGTGATTATTTTATCATTCTTTTTATTTAAAGTCAACCTCAGGTTGGTAAATTATACTTTAAGAAGAATAATCTATAAAAATCTTCGGCAGAGTACAAAATAATAGTGTCTAATCATTTGACAATCGCTTTATTTTGTATTATTATATAATTTAATCTGTATTTTTATTATAGGTTATGTTCTTTCATTCATAATTCATAATTTAACGAAAGGTAGTGTTATAAATGAGCGAATGTTCAGGCAACTGTTCATCATGCGCTTCAGCTTCAGGATGCAAGGATAAGGACCTTCACCTGAAACAGAACGAATACAGTGACATCAAAAAGATTTATGCCGTTGTCAGCGGCAAGGGTGGCGTCGGCAAGTCATCAGTGACTTCTCTTCTTGCAACGGCTATGCAGCTTCGCGGCAAGCAGACTGCAATTCTCGACGCAGACGTCACAGGCCCCTCAATTCCCAAAATGTTCGGCATCAAGGGCAACGCCGAAACCAATAACGTTGTTATTTTCCCCAGAGAATCCTCAGGCGGTGTGAGAGTTATGTCAGTTAACCTTCTTCTGCCCAGCCACGAGGACCCTGTTGTGTGGAGAGGCCCTGTTATCAGCGGTGTTATCCAGCAGTTTTTCACAGATGTTGCCTGGGGCGATGTTGACTATATGTTTGTTGATATGCCTCCCGGCACAGGCGACGTACCCCTGACAGTTTTCCAGAGCCTTAAGGTTGACGGCATTATTGTTGTCACCACACCTCAGGATTTAGTCGGTCTTATTGTCAGCAAGGCTATGAAAATGGCTGAAATGATGAATATCCCCGTTGTGGGCCTTGTTGAAAATATGAGCTATTTCGAGTGCCCCGATTGCAAAAAGAAGCACAACATTTTCGGCGAAAGCAAAACCGAAGAGGTTGCCGCAAAGTTCGGTGTACCCGTTCTGGCTAAGCTGCCTATTGACACAAGAACCCCGGCACTTGCAGATAAGGGCGCTATTGAGCTTGCTGACACAGACCCCCTTGAGTGCGTTATTGATAAGCTTCTTTCATAAGCTTTCACAGTGAGTTAACAATAAAGCAATATTCCTACATCAAGACTTCACATAAGATTTACATTGATGCACTTGATTTTTTCAACGGGAACAAGTAATCTATAGTTAAACAATATTATTAAGGAGAAATCCCTCAATGAAAAAAATACTCAGAAGAATATTTTTATGTCTGCTTGTTGTTATTGTTGTCTGTGCAGGCGTGGGCGTTTATTGGTTCACCCACGAGCCTGAAGAGCCCTCAGACGCCGATACATATATCTTAGATGCCATGGGTTCAACCTATCTTGCCGTTGTTGACGGTGACGGTCACACCTATGCTGTTGTTACAGACGCAGACGGCAACCGTTACGCAGCCGAATTTGACGGCAACACAGTCGGCAGCACAGTGGGTCAGATCAATGACGATATTTCCCTTGACGAGGTGCCCACCAACTTCACAGGCGAGCATATCGATGTCACTGCAGGCAACAAATTTGAAGGCGATGTTATAACAACACTGCCCACTCAGTCCGAAGACACAACCAAAGAAACAACCACAAAGGCTGACGGCAAAAACGAAAACACAACAACCACAAAGAAGCCTGACAAAAAGCCCGGAAAATTAGAGGCTTACAGAATCGAAAAATATCAGAAGATTTTCACAAGCGGCACATACCTTATGGAAATCACAACAAACGACCCTGATTTAGGTGATCTGCCTGTTACCATGGCTATCAAGAACGGTAATATGTATATCAGAATGACCATGAATCTTGAAAGCACCACCATGAACTGCAGCATGCTTTATATCAAGAATAAGGACACTATGTATCTTCTCTTCGACGACTGGAAGAAATACAGCAAGATGCCCGAAAGCATGATGGGCGAGGATATGGATATGAGCGCTATGCTCAACGAAATGAACAAGAGTGACATCGGCAAAATCTCTGTTTCAGAGGTTGAAATTGACGGCAAGAAGCTCATTCTTGAAAGCTATAACAGCACAGTTGACGGCACAACCGTTAACTACTATTTCGACGGTGACACCCTTGTCAGAAGAGACGACATCACCAAGAGCGGTGTTGTTGACACCACCTATTTCAACAGAATCACAACAGACGTTCCCGACACCCTTTTCGAAATTCCCAAGGGTTACGGATATCTCAACTTAGGTCTGCTTGATGCTATGATGAAATAAAAACTAAAGCAAACTATAATTGCACCGACTCAGGTCGGTGCTTTTTTTGTTAAATTTTTCTCTTGACATATACCCCTATAGGGTATATAATATCGGTGAGGTGATATTATGGAATGTAATTACTGTCACGAAAATAAAGTGAGAAGCCCTGAGGAACTCAAAGCTCTCATAAACAGACTTAATCGCATTGAGGGTCAGATAAGAGGAATAAAAGGCATGCTTGAAAAAGATGCTTACTGTGCTGATGTTATAGTGCAGACTGCAGCAGTGTCTGCTGCTCTGGGAAGCTTCAACAAAGAGCTTCTTGCTTCCCATATAAAGACCTGCGTTGCAGAGGATATCCGTCAGGGAAAAGAAGACACTATTGACGAGCTCGTTTTGCTTATACAGAAAATGATGAAATGAGGTGCCGACGATGAAACAGTACAACATAACAGGCATGTCCTGTGCCGCATGCAGTGCACGTGTTGAAAAGGCCGTTTCTGCCCTTGAGGGAGTGACACAGTGCAGTGTCAGCCTGCTGACGAACTCCATGAGCGTTGAGGGCACTGCAAGTGATAAAGATATAATCTCAGCCGTTAAAGGCATTGGCTTCGGTGCGAGTGTAAAAAAAGACTCCGCCTCTGAGGAGGACCCCTTCAAAGACACAGAAACTCCCCTTCTTAAAAGAAGGCTCATTCTTTCCTCAGGCTTTCTTGCCGTACTCATGTATATTTCAATGGGGCACACAATGTGGGGGCTTCCCCTGCCCTTTATTGAAGGCAAGCCTCTTGCCACAGGCATTCTGCAGATGCTTCTGAGCCTTACGGTGCTGATTATAAACAGAAAATTCTTTTCAAGCGGAGCCAAGGCCGTAATCAACAAGGCGCCCAATATGGACACTCTCGTGGCTATGGGCAGCGGTGCCTCCTTTGTGTGGAGTGTCATCACACTTATTATTATGGCTGCAGCAACCCTCAGAGGAGACACGGAAACGGCAGCACACCTGAGCCACAGCTTTTATTTTGAATCGGCTGCCATGATAGTCACTCTCATAACCGTGGGCAAGACCCTTGAGGCAAAAAGCAAGGGTAAAACAACAAATGCCATAAAATCCCTAATGAAGCTTCGCCCCGAAACCGCAAGGGTTGTGCGTGACGGCAAGGAAACGGAAATTCCTGCCGCAGAAATTCTAAAGGGCGACATCTTCCTGGTACGCCCGGGTGAGAGCATCCCTGCAGACGGCGTTATTCTTGAGGGTCACAGTGCCGTTAATGAATCGGCGCTCACAGGCGAGAGCATTCCTACAGATAAAAAGCCCGGCGACAAGGTTTCAGCCTCAACCGTCAACCAATCAGGACTTCTCAGATGTGAGGCCGTTGCAGTTGGCGAAGACACCACCCTTTCACAGATAATAAAGCTTGTCAGCGATGCCGCCGCAACAAAGGCACCTATTGCCAAAATTGCCGATAAGGTTTCAGGCATATTCGTGCCCTCGGTTATTGCTATTGCCCTTGCCGCAGGCTTAATCTGGCTTCTGACAGGCAGTGAAAGCTTCTTTGCCTTTGAAAGAGCAATATCCGTTCTGGTTGTCAGCTGTCCCTGTGCCTTAGGTCTTGCAACACCCGTTGCCATAATGGTGGCAAGCGGTGTGGGCGCAAAAAAGGGCGTACTTTTCAAAACTGCACAGGCAATTGAAATAAGCGGCAAAATAGACACTGTTGCCCTTGATAAGACAGGTACCATAACAAAAGGTGAGCCTGAGGTGACAGATGTTGTGCCTGCAAAGGGTGTGAGTGAAAGCGAGCTTCTCAGCTATGCATATGCTCTTGAAAAAAGCAGTGAGCATCCTCTTGCAAAAGCAGTGGTGAAGCACTGCCAAGACAGCACAGACGAAAAAGTACTCCGAGATTTCACTGCAGTGGCAGGCAAGGGTGCCTTCGCCTATGAGGGCAACGAGCAGATTTCAACAGGCAACCTTAAGTTTATAAGCGGGCTTTGCACTATAACCGAAGAAACCTGCAGCAAGATAAACGAGCTTTCTCTTCAGGGCAAAACTCCCCTGCTTTTTGCAAAGGGAAGCACCTTCCTGGGCTCGGTTTTCGTTGCGGATAAAATCAAAGAAGACAGTGCTGATGCCATCGCCTCCCTTAAAGAAATGGGCATACGCGTGGTGATGCTCACAGGCGACAATAAAAACACTGCAGATGCCATAGGCAAGGCTGCAGGTGTGGATGAGGTTATTGCAGAGCTTCTGCCTGACGGAAAAGAAAAGACTGTCAGCTCACTGAGAAAAAGCGGCAGAGTCGCTATGGTTGGTGACGGAATCAACGATGCACCTGCTCTGACAAGTGCAGATATGGGCATAGCCATCGGCAGCGGTACCGACATAGCAATAGACTCAGCTGACATTGTGCTGATGAACAGCCGTCTTTCTGATGTTGCAGGGGCACTTAAGCTCGGCAGAAAAACCCTCAGGGTTATTCATCAGAATCTGTTCTGGGCTTTCTTCTATAACGCACTGGGCATTCCCCTTGCGGCAGGCGCTTTCATTCCCCTTTTCGGCTGGACTCTCACACCTATGTTCGGCGCGGCGGCAATGAGCCTTTCCAGCTTCTGTGTTGTCACCAACGCACTGAGAATAAACAGACAAAAGAAAAACTGAATAAAAAATACTATTAAAAAAGGCTGTCGGCGAACCGACAGCCTTTTTGCTTTTTCTTAGTGGATAAACAGTGAAAGCACAATAAGGATAATTGAGCCGAAGACAGGAATAAGGATTGAACCGATTGACCAGGTCTTGAGGCTTGTTTTGATATCCATGCCTGAGAAGTTTGTAACAACGTGGAAATATGAGTCGTTGAGATAGCTGGGACACATTGTTGTCAGGCAAAGTGCAAGTGCACAAAGATAGGGGTTGATGCCGAGTGTTGCCATCATGGGAGCAATAATTGCTGAGCCTGTGATCATGGCAGTTGTGCCTGAGCCCTGAGGGAATCTCATAACCACACCGATGATGATGGGAATAAGAATTGCGGGTACGCCTGCGTCAACAATCCACTTAGCCATAATGCCTGCAGCACCTGTTGCGTTGATAACTGCACCGAGTGCGCCGCCTGCTGCGGTGATGAATACGATGGGGCCTGCGTCACGGCAAGCTTCCTGCATCATATCAACACAGGTCTTTCTGTCATAGGTTCTGCAAAGAAGGAATGCACCCATGCACAGTGAAACAAAAAGAGCAATAACGGGCTGGCCGAGGAATGTGATAATGCTTGCTACGGTTGTGCCTGCGAGTGAATCGATCTGGCCAACGAGAGTGTTTGCAAAGATAAGTGCGATAGGCACAAGAAGTGTTGCAAATGAAAGGAATGCGCCAGGAAGCTTTTCTGAAGCTAAAAGGTCAGCGAAATCGCTTGTTGTCAGCTCCTGATTGCTTTCGTGCTTTTCGTGTATTCTGTCGAGAACCTTGAGCTGTTCCTCAGTATATTTGCTTCTGTCGATTTCATAGGGAACAACAAGATTCGGATATTTCTTGCCGAAATATCTGAAAAGGAAGACTGAGAAAACAAACAGGGGTACTGAGAATGCAACGCCTGCAAGAATGAAAAGACCAAGGTCAATTATTGCGCCGTGCTCTGTGAAGGTTGAAACAACAGCAAGAGGACCGGGTGTGGGGGGCACAAGGAAGTGAGTTATGTAAAGACCCATACCGAGGATGCCGCCAAGACCAACCATTGACTTTTTGGTCAGACGTGAAAACTCTTTTGCAAGAGATGAGAGAATAACGAAGCCTGAGTCACAGAAAACGGGAATTGAAACAACAAAACCTGTAAGACCGAGAACTACGTCACAGTTTTTAACACCGACAAGCTTGAGAATTGTCAGTGCCATACGCTTTGCAGCGCCGCTTTTTTCAAGGAATATACCCATAATGCAGCCAAAGCCGATAACAACACCTATGCTTGCCATAGTGTTACCGAAGCCCTTTGTTACTGTGCTCACGCAACCGGTGAGGGTTTCAACCAGTGATGCATCTGCACCGAAGGGCATTGCCAGCACGGCAATAATAATAGCTGAAATGATGAGTGAAGGGAATGCATGCATTTTTGTGAAGATGATAAGAAGCATCATAATTACGATGCCAATTGCCATCGCCAACACAGGATGTAATGCCATAAATGAACCTCCGTTTTTTAAATTTGATTAAAGTATAGCAGAGTGGTACGATTTTGTCAATAAATGTAACTTCCGTGCACAAAAAAATGACACTTTGGAAATAAAGATTTAACATTTTGCCGTAAACTTACATATTTCAGAAAAAAATAATTAATTATGCGAAACATATTTATTTTATTTTTCTCTTTGTTGTTCTTTATTACAGAAACCGATTTGAAGGAGAGATGAAAAACGCAAGAAAAATACCCCATGGCACAAAGGCAGAAAAGTAGCTGTATGCTGAGCTGATAAGACTTGCACCCATTAAAAAGGAATTCTCTTCTCTCATAAGAAGATATGGTGAGTCTTCCCGCTTTGAGCCTGACGAAAGGGTGAAGGAAGAAATCATCAACAGAGAACCCCCATCCTTTGCAGAAAGGCTTCAGCAAAGACGCGAGCTCAGCACGTACTTTAAAAAAGAGTCAATCTATAAGAGAAGCACCAAGCCCTACAGAGAAGCTGAAAGCTATCTGACACAGCATGAAAACTACACCCGTTACGGGAACTCGAAGAAAGATATGCTCTTTTAAAAAGCAGCGCAGAAGCATAACATTTGTGGAGACACCCTTAAAGGATGTCTATTTTTTTAAAATGTTGCACAGTTGTTGCATAAGAATTAAAAATAGCACTGAGAAATTGACAAATCATATGGCAAAATATATAATAGCAATAAATCTTTCAGAATTAAGAAGGTGTTAAAATGAAAAAAACATTATCACTTGTTCTTTCAATAATCCTCATTTTTTCCTGCCTTTCTATGGGTGCTTCTGCGATGAGTGTCACTCAGGGCACAACGGCACTGGAATCACAGTTTTTACACGGTGATGGCCTGCTTGATTACGTTTACTATACACCTGTCAAAAGCAAGGCCGATAACACAAAATATCCTCTTGTGCTCTGGCTTCACGGCAACTCCTCAGGTGACTATCCCGGTCATCAGCTTAAAAATTCCAACATATCCCTGTGGTCAAGTGAAGAATATCAGAGTCGCTTCAAAAATGCCGGCGGAGCCTTCCTCTTCCTGCCGAGATATCCCACAAGCTCCGTCACTCTTGCCTGGGAATGTCCTGCAAGCACAGTCAAATCCTCAATTGATGCTTTTATCAAGCTTCACCAAAAGAATATCGACCTTAACAGAATTTATGTGGGCGGATATTCTCTGGGCGGCAAAATGGTGATTAAAATGGCAAGCGCATATCCTTCATTTTTTGCAGCAGCCTTTCCTCTTTCACCTGTTTATGCACCCACAAACGCAGAACTTAACAGCCTTGTTGATATGCCCCTTTGGTTTGCCTGGTGCAAAAATGACACCTATGTCAGCCTTAACCCTCTGACTGTCAGAGGCAACTGGAATTATCTTATGGATATTTCAAACTGCAAAGAGGACTGCAGACTTGTAACCTTTGACAAGATATATCACCACGATTATAATCTCAGAACTGCCGACGGCAGGCCCGACACCCACAACACCTGGGATGCCGCAACCTATGACTTCCTTATGAATGACGGCAAGCAGTGGAAGGATGTTGTTATCACTGACGGCAACGGCAACGAGGTGACTCTCTCAGAGCCTGACGGACTTATTTCCTGGCTTTCATCACAGAGTCTTGCAGACGGCGACTCAGATAACACGGGCGGCAGTCTTATAAGCAAGCTGCTGAACAGATTCTTCGGCTTTTTCACAGATTTCTTCGTGTCTCTTATCAAGATTCTCACCGACTCATTATAATTAAAAAACCTTTCGGAAGAGATTCCGAAAGGTTTTATTTTTTCTGCAGACTTATCTCAAGGGATGAGTCTTTTATTTTTTCAGCATCTCAGAGAAGCCGAGTCCGCCGAATTTGCCGATAAGAAGCTTGTTTAAAAATTCCATAATAGCTGCAATTATCTTAAGGAAGAAGTTTGTCTTGACTTCCTGACTTGCCTCTTGCTTTTCCTGCTCGATTTCAGCCTCACTCTTGTTGCTGTCCACTATCTTATCAACTGCTGCATCAAATCTGTCAGCGGCAGCGTCAAACTCTTCTGTGGGCATGCAGGTGCTTTCAATTGCTGCACCGAGCTGTGCCTTTGCTGCCTCAAACTCTGCAGCATCCTCTGCTGAAAGCTTTGATGTGTCATAGTCCTTCCACAGGTTATATTTAAAAATAACACTGCTTGAATCACGTGCAAAGTTAAACTGCGGGAAGGCAGGGTCTGAATAAACATTTCTGAAGCTCTCGTCGGTGAGAATTCTGATAGCAAGGCGCATAATAACGTCGTTTCTTGCAGTTGATTCGTGGCCCTGATTGAGGAAATAGAAGGTTGATTCGCAAAGAATGCCTGTTGATGCGTCAACGAGTCTGCCTGCATCTATATGGTTATGTGCAGGGTCTGTGCAATAGGTGTTTGCCTGCTGATAATCCTCGGGCAGGGGCACATTCACCTTCACACTTGTTGCACCGAAGGATTCTGAATCAAGGTGGATAACACCGTCAGCCTGCATTTTATCCCAGGATTCGCAGATTCTGTAAAACTCGAAGTTATAGTCAACGATGTCGAAGCATTCAACGCCCTTATCCATCATTTCAAGAATATATTCTCTTGAATTAACCTGTGCGTTATAGTACCAGTCAGTCTGCTGTCTTATGTAAGCATCCTCCTCATCGCTGAGATAAATCTCACGGCAGGCAGGATAATGTCCCGAGGGAACAAGTGCCCACAGGCAGGTTGAATATTCAAGATAGTCCTCAACTAAAACGCGTACGGCTGTGTCAAGAATGTTGCTCAGGTCAGCCTCGGGGAACAGTCTGAGAATAATGTTGATAAGATATGAGAGGTACTGCTGGTCTTCGCCTAAAAGGGAGGGAATCATATAGCCGTAAAGAGCCTCTGTGTCATCTCTGAGACCGTAACGGTAAATGTCACCTAAAATGTTTGAGCCGTCTGCTGCAGGCACAACATAGCAGATTCTGTTTATGTCATCTTCAATGTTAAGACCCTTGTCCTTATAATACTGCACAAGAGCATTGAAAAGTGAGCCGCCCTGGCTGATAGGTGCAACGTTGACCTTGTCGTGACCTGTTTCTTTTTTAGCCGTCTGAATAAGCTCATAAAGCTCTTCAACAGTGTCTATAAGGTTGCCTGTTGAAAGGTATGAGAAGAAATAGAGGTGGTCGTTGCCTGCTATATCAGCATAGGTGCGAAGAGGAATCTGATTCAGGGCATATTCTCTCTGCTCTTCGGGAAGATTTGCAAGGCTTGTGGTGTATCTGTCTGCCTGAATGTTTTTGATTGTGTGGCCCTGTGCATCAAGCTCAAGGTTGCCGAGAAGCGCCTGACCGAGAACGCCTGCAATTGCCTTTGCGCAGCGTTCTTCCTTATCCTCCTGAGATATAAGAAGGCTTGCCAGAGGAATAAGAGCTTCGCTCAGAGCCAGCTTAACAACGTCGGATGTGTCTTCCATAAAGAAGGGTGCTGAATAGGGCTTGCCCTGTGCGTTGAGCTTTTCGTTGCCCTCTTCATCAAGATATCTGACCTTTGACTGAAAAAGTCCGGGAATAACAACTGAAGGGTAATATCCGCAGTTGCAACCCTGAGTTTCGGCAGTGCCGAGCTGTGCTGCTGATGCCGGCAACGCAAGGCATGAAAATGCCATAATCACCGAAAGCACCACTGCAAGTGATTTCTTTAATGTTTTCATAAAAAACTCTCCTTTTGCTTTTTTATACATTCTAGCACTAAACCGTAAGATTTACAATATCTGAAAGCAAACTTAATAAAAAAAACAATAAAAGATTCTTCATTGACAGAGCCTTTAAAAACTGATAGAATGAAACGGAAGATTAAAAGGAGGAAGATTTTATGAAAAAAGCAATTATTATCATATGCGTTGTTGCTGTCTGTGTTGCCGGAGTTTTTATTTTTCACGCCTTCAGAAGCAGCAAATTCACAGGCAGTGATTACACTATTCCCGAGCTTGACCTGAGCGTTATGCCTGAGGAGCTCGGCGGCAGTGAATATGAATATCTCTATGAGCTTTCTACCGTTGACAGCTCAAAGGATTATATGGCTCACCCCGACAGTGTACTGCTTAAAAACAAAAATATTCTCACTGTGTACCCTGCCGGTCACGGCAAAGGTGCTGTGCTCAACCGTATAAGCACCGACGGCGGCATCTCCTGGAGCACCAGAGTGGAAAATACACCCTCCAGCTGGAAGAAATCTCAGGAAACACCTACAATTTACCGTCTGGAATTCTCTGACGGTACCCCTGACAAGCTGATTATGATATGCGCTAACCCCAAATGGCCGGGTGCAAAAACCAAGGGCGGCTTTGAATGCTCCGTTTCAACAGACGAGGGGCAGACCTGGACTGAGTTTCAGCGCTTCTATGACCTGAAAAGCAAAAACCCCGTTGTTCCCATCGTTGCTATGGCAAGCCTGACAAGACTCAAGGAAAACGGTGAATTCACAGATAAGTGGATGGGCTTCTTCCACGACGCTGATTTCTATAACTACAAAACAATTCTCACCTTTGACGAAGAGGGCAACATGCACTGGAGTGTTCCCGAAAAATATTTCAGTGCTCACCGCGAAATTGAACAAAGCAGCCAGATGTGTGAGGTTGAGGTTATCCGCTCAGATATGGGAAAGGGTGACGAGCTTTGCCTGATTTCAAGAAGCCAGTCTAAAAAAATCAATTCACTTATCTCCTTCTCAACTGATGAGGGCAAAACCTGGAGCGAGCCCAAGGAAGCTCCTGCTGCTCTCAACGGTGAAAGACACAAAGCAGATTACACCCCCGACGGCAGACTTTTCATCACCTTCCGTTCAATCGAAAGAGGCAGCAAGGCCTCACGGTACGCAAAGAAAATCGATATCACCAGAGGCTGGATAAGTGAAGGCTACATCGCCTGGGTAGGCACATATGAAGACCTCAGGCAGGGCAAAGAAGGTCAATACAGAATAAAGATTGCTCACATATATAACGATAATCAGACGGAGCCTGCCTATTATGCCAACGCAGACACAGGCTATTGCGGCAACGTGGTGCTGGATGACGGCACAATTGTCACAAGCTCTTATGGCAAATTCAGCCCCGATAAGAAAACTGCTGACGAAAAGCAGCTGAAAACCTACATAGCATCAAAGAGAATACGCCTTAGTGACACCGATGCCCTTGTGGAAAAATACTTCGCAGAATAAGCTGCAAAAGGAGAATTTCTATGCTTGACTTTCTTGACAGTGTGCAGATTGCTGATGAAAACAGCTTCTGCAATATAATGGAAACACAGATTGAACCTTATCTGAAAAAACGCGGCAGGCAGGATTCATTCCTGTCACGTGACAACAAGCCGCTCCACTATGAGGCATATGAAAAGCTTCTTTCAAGGGGCAGTGTGATTATTCTGCACGGTTTTACGGAATCTGCAGAAAAGTTCCGCGAAAGCGCATACTATTTCAGAAAAGCAGGCTACAGTGTTTTTGTCCCCGACCTGAGAGGCCACGGAAAATCTTATCACGATTCCCCTGAAAAAGAGAGAGTTGACATTGACAGCTTTGACACCTATGCCGATGAACTGAGCATTTTCGTTGAGGCAGTTGTGAAGCCTCTGACCAACGGTGGCAGGATATATATTTATTCTCACTCTCTTGGCAGTACCGTTGCACTTTTATATATGATGAAGCATCCCGGTGTAATTAAAAAGGCTGTGCTTTCATCACCTATGATATGCGGAAATATGGGCATGCCAGTTGCCGTTGCAGGCACTGCAGCAAAGCTTGTGTGCGCTCTTTCAGGCAAGAAGATTCCCGCACCGGGCAGATGCGTTTTTAATGCATCACTCCCCTTCGAAAAAAGCGATGCCACAAGCAGGGCAAGGTTCGAATATTATCACAACAAGCGCCTGAAAGAGCCTCTTTATCAGACAAGCGGGCCCTCCTTCGGCTGGGTCAGGGCGTCACTTCAGGCAAGGGACAGACTTCTTGATGACAAGGCCCTGAAGGCAATAGATGCAGACCTGCTGATTTTCAAGCCCGAAGAGGATAAGCAGCTTCTCAGTGAATACACCGATATTTTTGCACACAAGGTGGGTGCAAAGGTTAAAAATGTCAGGGATTCCCGTCACGAAATATTTATGAGTGGCGACAGTGTGCTTAAATGGTACTATGAGGAAATCCTCGATTTCATATCAGATTAAAATTAAAGCCAAAGGCATGTGAATCGAAGTCACATCCTTTGGCTTTTTTATATAGGGAAGTCTGTGCATGCGGCGGCTCCATTAAATCGTTTCGCGATTTACGGCTACGATGTAGCCGACCCGAATTCATTCGGGTATGGAGCCGCCCGCCTTTCAGCTGAATTTTTCCAGCATTTTATGTGCTGCCATTGAAACTCTTGCACTGTCTGCATTATAAAGCGGCCAGCTATGATTTTTCATAAGCTGTTCATAGCTTGTCATATACTGTGTAACCCTGTCAGTGTCACCCATTATTGCCGCCGCCAGCACATTGTTGCCCCAATAAAAATCATCGTCATAATCGAAGCTCTGCCAATTGAAGCTCTCAGAAAACTTCTCATAAAGATGCCTTGCCCTGTCTGTTTCGGGCTCAATAACCGAGGAGGTTATAACAAAAAGCTGAGCCGTGGCGCAGGGATAAAACTTTTTCCAGCTGAAAATCTTCGTGGGAATTCCGTGAAGTGTCATTTCAGGCGTATAATATCCCGCCACAAAATTCCACATTTTAGTGTTTATGCCTTGCTTTACCGTCCGGGCCATGGCAGTGTACTCTGCCGCAATATCTCTATAAGAGCTCATACCGCTGTCGGCAATTATTCCGAAAAGAGCAGCCGCAGCAAGAGCGCCCTCATAAACCTCACAGTTATCCATAAGATATTTGACCTTATGATTAGGCTTTGCAAAGCTCAGAGAGTTATGAAGAGTTGCAGTCATTACGCCTGCAATTCTTTTTATATTTTCAGCCTGAGAGATAATATACTGCTTATCACCTGTTTTGTCTGCATACTTTGCAAGCACCGTCAGAAATGTTGCCGCATAGGAATCGGTTGAATCATATGGATCACCGCCCTGCGGGTGCGAAACTCTTTCATCGGTAACCCTGCCGTCTTTTACAGTGATAATATAATCGTATATAGTACCGTCAAGGCCGTTATATTCACCCTCGGCAGTGTTAAGGTGGGCAAAATGCCAGTCCATATATTTTTTCACCTGATCACCGTATCTTCCGGCATCATCAAGAAGGGCAAGGGCAGCAATATCTGCAAAATAAGGACTCATCCTCAGCTCACCGTTTGCCGAATATGTCATGGGAATTGCACCGTTATCAAGCTGCAAAGAAGAAATCCAGCGGGTTTCAGCTTCAAACACAGCCTCAAACAGCTCCCTATTTTCTTTTGTGGGAACACTGCCTTCAACAGGCCTTATTTCCAGATCGTCAGGCGCAAAGGGCACACCCAGCAGCGCCATAACCGAGAAGTATATTGCCATAAAGAATGATACTAGCTGTTTCATAATACACCTCGCACTGTTTGTTGATTTTATTATAACATAGCAGCAATATGGGGTCAATACCATCCCTTTCTAAATACAGCAGGGCACTCCGTCAGTGACGGGGTGCCCTTGCATTATGTGTGATTATTTCTCTTTGCTGAAGCTGAGTGCATCAGTTGTGGAAAGGATGAGAATCTGACTGGGCAGATAGAATATCCAGGTTGCAACCTCTGCGTTTCTTATCATTGCCTCACTGAAAAATGAGGGCTGAAGGTTATGTATGCCCACGCACAAATCGCAGCAGGCAAAAAGCACAATGCCGATAGCGAATCTCAGATGTCTGGGTGACGGCTTATATATCTGCAGCTCGAAGCCGTGCGCAAAGTTAACTGCAAAGCAGCTTGCATAAGCAACGGTGATGCCGATATCAGCACTCTTGAGAAGCACTCCTGCAGTGGTGCCGAGAATAAGGCCGGGCAGAAGTCGCTTGAGAAGCTCACCCACAAGAGGCTTGCCGCTCATGAAAGAGAATCTTATTGTGTAGCAGGTCTGCACTATTATGAACACGCACACACCCGCAATATAGTGACCGATGAGAATAAGGAACACGTCTGCCAGTACGGTAAAGGCAAGTGCTGCAGTAACAACTGCATTATCCTTTTGTCTGCCTGCCATAATTCCCATAAGGCCAACAAGGGTTATTGCAACAAACTTGACAATATTTTCACCCTCAAGGCGCATAATATCCATCGTAACAAAGGTGCAGAAAAGAATTGCCTCAACTGCAATAAAAATAAAACTCAATATCCTTTTCATTTTTTCTCCCTCCGTGTTTAATTATATTTCAACCTGAAAAATTCCTGCGCTGAACGGAATAACAACATCCTGTCTGTAGCCGCTGTCGTTGATATAGCAGAACATATATCCCTCAGATGAGAATGTGCTTGCACTGCTGTATATTTTTTCACCAAGGCCTCCCATATCGTCGGGAATGACCTGAGAGTCAGCCACATTTTCATCGAGAAGAGCAGCATAATCATAGCCGCAGTAAATTCTGTAAAGCAGCTCCTCAATAAGCTGATAATCCTTGCCGATGATGTTGTCCTTGCTGATATAGGCACCGGTTTCCGTGTCAAAGGTGTGGCATTCCACTGTTTTCTTTGATGGTACCACTGCCGATGCCGTATTTTCCTCCTCTTCACCCTGAGCTTTATATAAAGGCTCGGTTTCGCTTATTTCATTTGTCACTGCAATATATGCCCCTGAGGTGTAAGTGACCTCAGCAGTGAAATTGACTTCAAGGGGAAGCGCACTTTCAAGGCCGCCCTTTTTGATATACTGTTTATATTGCTTTTCACTGCCCTGGACCTGCTGTGTGTAATAGGTCAGCATGCTCTGATAAAAACGGTTAGCCTCGGCCTCACCTGCTGTGTCGCCGTAAAAAACGGGATAGGTCAGCACATAACGGCAATATACCTTATCATCCTGAGCCTTGCCCTCTATGACCTGGGTTTTCATATCATAATCAAAAAGTCCGTTCTGCTCAGGTCTTATCATAATGCCCAGCTGGTCAAACACAGGTGTGAGAGAAATTTCCTGAATCTTCCAGCTGCTTTCCTGCTGAGCCTTGCTGACAACAACATAAACGGTTTTGCCGCCAAGCTCACATGTTACATAATATCTGCCGTCCTGAATACGCTTGCTTGCAGTTATATCTGCCGTTGCAGGTGCTGAAGAAAGACTGCCCTGCCTGTTTGCAAAATAGTAATCTCCGTTATAGTAATAGACATCCTCACAGTTGACTGTGTGGTCAATGATTATGTCAAACTCAGAAAGGATGCTGTCTGTCTGCTCTGCAGAAATTTTATAGTAGCTATAAAGTCCCTCACCGTCGGCAAAGCGCTGTGCAGGGTCGGGTGTTAAAAGAGCCTCTGCCTTGCCGAAGCCGAAGGCTGCATAAAGTCCGTTGCCCGATGCAGGCTCAATATATCTCAGAAGCTGCTGTGCACCCATAGCATTTGCATCAAAGCCCTTTTCTGCAAGAGGTGCAAACTTTGCAAGGCTCTCTTCCAGCTCCTTTTCTTCTGCCTGTGAAAGCACAAGAGCCACTGCCTTGACATCACTTTTTTGCTTGAAAACATCGGTGAAGGCTCCCACTGCAACCACTGCCGCAGTGCAGATTGCAACAAGGCAGACAATCACTGTGAGAAAAGCTTTTGCTTTCTTTTCACTTTTTTGCTGTTTTGCTTTAGCCTTAGGATCTGCTTTTTTCATTTCAATCATCCTTTTGCATTTTTATATCTTCAGGTGTCTGAATAAATCTGACCCTCTTGTAATTTTTTGTTTCATAGTAGCCTGAAAATCAGCTTCAGGTGTTTTTCATAATCTGGTTATATATGGCTCCTGCTTTTTCCATATCCTTTTTAACTGCCTGTGACAGTTCCTCAAGGGAAGCGAATTTCTTTTCGCCTCTGAGAAATTCCAGAAGACCCACCTGGGCATTTTTGCCGTAAAGGTCGCCCGAAAAGCCGAGTATGCAGGTTTCACTTCTAACCCTTGTGCCGCCCACAGTGGGTCTGACACCTATATTTGTCACACTGGGATAAGTCTTTCCGTCCAGAGTT
Organism: Acutalibacteraceae bacterium; assembly: GCA_045592465.1. Lineage (GTDB taxonomy): Bacteria > Bacillota > Clostridia > Oscillospirales > Acutalibacteraceae > UBA6857. The sequence goes on from JAZNUW010000094.1 coordinate 16,691, forward strand.
GTGACTGATGCATACACCCCGTATTCGGGTATGATAAAATCTTCGGGGAAGGTCTGGTTTATCGTGGGAAAGCCCAGGCGTCTGCCAAGAGCATCGCCTCTTTCAACCACTCTGTCATAAGAGAAAACCCTGCCAAGCATTTCATTGGCACGTCTGACATCGCCTTCAGCAATAAGCTCTCTTATTTTTGAGGCACTGATAATGTCTTCGCCCTGCTTTATTCCGCTGAGGGATATGACCTGCACCCCTTCTTTTTCAAGGTCGCTTCTAAGAGTGTCTGCACTGCCCTTGCCGCCCTTGCCGTATCTGTAATCGTAGCCGCAGACAACAGCCTTTGCTCCGAGTCTTTTAACAAGAATCTCACGGGCGAACTCACAGGGCTCCATATTCATGCTTTCTCTGAAAGAAAAGTCAAAAAGGCTGAATCCCATTTCACTGAGCAGTCTGCTTTTCATTTTTTCATCTGTCAGCATCGCAGGCACCTTGCCGCAGAGCACCTTTCTCGGGTGCTCGTCAAAAATCAGCACTGCAGGGGTCAGTCCCTTTTCTGCCGAAATTGCAAGAGCTGCTTCAAGCACTGCCTTATGTCCCTTGTGGATTCCGTCAAAATATCCGAGAGCCACGGCAGTACCGTTTATCTTTTCACACATCTGCCGTCACCCCCTGACAAAAACGCGTCTGACAGAAAGGGTTGTCACCTCGCTGTCAATTTCGCCGATTCCTAAAAATTCATTTTCGGGTGAATAAACGCAGTAAAGCCCGGGCACCTTTTTGCCGCCGAAACGGTTGGCATCCAGCTCACCGCCGTTTGAAAAGCGCTTTGCCTGAGCTGCGCTCACCTTTATTTTATCATAAGAGATAAAGCTGTCAACCTCTGTCAGAGCATTGGCAAGCATTCCCTCTTCTCTGAGCTTTTCAAGAGCCTCAAGAGTGAAGCATCTGTCTTCGGTCACCCCGTTGGCCATAATTCGTCTGAGGGCTGTCATTGTGGCACCGCAGCCGAGAGCCTCACCGATATCTGCAATAAGTGTGCGGATATAAGTTCCGTTTGAACAGTGAGCCTCTATTTCGTACTCTGCCGAGGCCTCGTCATAGCTGAGCAGACTAAGAGAATAAATTGTTACCTTACGGCTCTCTCTTTCTATTTCTATGCCCTGACGTGCAAGGTCATAAAGTCTCACACCGTCCTTTTTTATGGCAGAATACATAGGGGGAATCTGCTCTATTTCACCGCAGAATCTGCCCAGTACCCCCTCAACATCACCCTTGGTGGCAGTGACCTTAAATTCACCTGTCACCTTGCCTGTAATATCCAGAGTGTCTGTGGTTTTGCCGAGAATAAACTTAGCCCTGTATGCCTTGTTGTGGTCAGGGATAAGCTCAATAAATTTTGTTGCACCGCCTAAGGCTATGGGCAGCACGCCTGTAGCCATAGGGTCAAGAGTGCCTGTATGACCGATTTTTTTAATGCCGAAAATTCTTCTGAGCCTTGATGCGGCAAAAAATGATGTCATTCCCTCGCCTTTGTCAAGAAAAACAAAACCGTTCATACTTTCACTCCTTTCTGTTTCACGTTTGCCTCAAGGCAAACATATAGAATTGCCGAAGGCAATATATCGCCACTCACAACTGTTTTTTTCGCTCGCCGCGGAGCATTCTTTTTGCTGGTGCAATTGACCCCTCAGTCATCCTGACGGATGCCAGCTCCCCTTTCAGGGAGAGCCAAGGCAAATCAAAAACGCGCTGTTATCTTTATATAACTTCTTCTGTTATATACTTCGTTATTGCTTCTTTTGCTTTTTCCGGTGTTATATCGCTGAACTCACAGCCTGCCGCCCTGACGTGACCGCCGCCGCCGAAATGAGCGCATATTGCCGCCGCGTCATACTTCTCAGAGGTTCTCACGGAAATGCCTGTCTTGCCGTTTTTCTCTTCTTTGACGGTGATGCCGATTTCCACGCCCTCTATCTGCCTTGTCATAGGCTTGATAGCATCAAGAGCAGATTTGTCAACATTACACTCACTGAGCATATCCTGAGTTACGGTTATAACTGCAAGTCTGCCCCCTGCCGAAACCTCAAGGGATTCCAGGCATCTTCTTTCAAGCATAAGGCTGTTCATTGTTTTTGTGTCAAACATTATCTCGTTTATTTTGGCGTGCCTTGCGCCACACTCAATGAGCTCTGCTGCAATTCTGTGTGTTCTGGGAGTAACATTGGAATATCTGAAGCAGCCTGTATCGGTGCTGCAGCCTGTGTAAATGCAGGATGCAATATCGCTGTCAAATTCAGCACCGAGAGCCTTGATAATGAGATAGATTATCTCACAGCATGAGGCACTGTCGGGCTCACAATAGGTCTTCTGAGCAAAACGGCGTGAGGTTTCGTGGTGGTCTATTGCCAGATTCACTCTTTCGCCGTATTTTTCACCTAATGTGTCGCCTAAAAGCTTTCTTTCTGCCACATCAACACTGACAATATATGTAGGCTCGAAGTCATATTCCTCTATGCCCTCATAAAGATATGAAAACTTTTTGTTTATAGGGTCACCGCAAAGAAGTCTTGCCTTTTTGCCCAACTTTCTTAAAGCTCTGAGCAATGCATAACCACTGCCCAGAGTGTCTCCGTCAGGATTAACGTGTGAGAGAATAAGAATGTCGTCGGCGCCCTTCAGCTCATTTACTGCCTCCTGAAAACTGATAACCATCTTATTCACCTCTGCCGTTTTCCAGCTTTTTAAACATATTGAAGCCCTGCTCAATTGAGTCATCGGCAACAAATTTAAGCTCGGGAGTTTTTCTCAGGTGAAGTCTGCCGCCCACCTCGCGTCTGATATAGCCTGTTGCGGCGGTGAGACCCTTGACAGCCTCCTTAGCTGAGTCTATTCCCTTTATATCGCTGACATAAACCTTTGCATAAGATGCGTCTGAGCTGACCTCAACACGCACAACTGTCAGCATTTTGCCCATCACACGAGGGTCCTTAAGCTCTCTTATGAGGGCAGTTATTTCACGTTTTATATCTTCCGATACACGGTTAATTCTGAAACCTGCCATTAGCTTTTCCTTTCAGTGATTAATCTCTGTATTCTTCAATCATGAAGCATTCGAAGATGTCGCCTTCCTTGATATCGTTGAACTTCTCAAGACCGATACCGCACTCGAAGCCTGTCTGAACTTCCTTAACGTCATCCTTGAAGCGGCGAAGTGAGGAAATAGCATCTTCTGTGATAACGATACCGTCACGCACAACGCGGATAAGAGCATTTCTTGTTACCTTGCCCTCAAGCACATATGAGCCGGCAATCTTGCCTGCAGATGAAAGGTTCATAACGGTACGCACTTCGATTCTGCCAAGAGCAACCTCTCTTGTCTTGGGTGCGAGCATACCCTTCATAGCTGCTTCGATTTCTTCGATGCAGTCATAGATAACTCTGTACATTCTCATTTCAACGCCGTCACGCTCTGAAAGTGACTGAGCATTTGTGTCAGGACGCACATTGAAGCCGACGATGATAGCATTTGAAACTGAAGCCAGCTGAACGTCGCTTTCATTGATAGCACCAACACCGCCGTGAATAACGCGAACACGTACTTCTTCGTTTGTGAGCTTTTCAAGATTCTGCTTAACTGCCTCAACTGAGCCCTGAACGTCAGCCTTGACAATGATTGAAAGCTCCTTCATCTGACCTTCCTGAAGTGATGAGAAGAGGTTGTCAAGTGTAACCTTCTGCTGTGCACCCCATTCAGCCTGCTTTGCTTCGTGAATCTTTCTTTCAACAAGCTCACGTGCAAGCTTTTCGTCTGAAGCAACGTCAAATGTGTCGCCGGCGCCGGGAGTTGTGCTAAGGCCTGTTACCTCAACGGGTACTGAGGGGCCTGCTTCCTTGATACGGGTGCCTCTTTCTGTCTGCATAACTCTTACTCTACCAACGCTCTGGCCTGCAACAACGATGTCACCAACGCGAAGAGTACCGTTCTGAACGAGAAGTGTTGCAATAGGACCGCGGCCCTTGTCGAGTCTTGCTTCGATAACAACACCCTTTGCTGCTCTGTTGGGGTTAGCCTTGAGCTCTGCCATTTCAGCCACAAGAAGAATTGATTCAAGAAGTGAGTCGATGCCCATATGGGTCTTTGCTGACACGGGCACACAAATAGCATCGCCGCCCCACTCTTCGGGTACGAGGCCGTATTCTGTAAGCTGCTGCTTGACTCTGTCGGGGTTTGCACCCTCTTTATCCATTTTGTTGATAGCAACAATAATCTGAACACCTGCTGCCTTGGCATGGTTGATAGCTTCAATTGTCTGAGGCATAATACCGTCATCAGCAGCAACAACAAGCACTGCAATATCAGTTGCCATAGCGCCTCTTGCTCTCATTGATGTGAAGGCTGCGTGACCGGGTGTGTCAAGGAAGGTGAGCATCTGACCGTCAAGGTCAACTCTGTAAGCACCGATGTGCTGAGTGATGCCGCCTGCTTCTGTTGCAGCAACGCCTGCGTTACGGATAGCATCAAGAATTGATGTCTTACCGTGGTCAACGTGACCCATAACAACAACAACCGGATCTCTGGGAAGAAGGTCCTCTGCTGCGTCTTCGTGGTCGTCGATGATTCTTTCTTCAATTGAAACCTCAACTTCCTTTTCAACCTTTGCGCCAAGCTCGGTTGCAACAATTTCTGCTGTGTCGAAGTCGATAGTCTGGTTAACTGTAGCCATTACGCCCAGCTTGAACATTTCCTTAATAACCTCGGCAGCTGTTCTTCTGAGAAGTGCTGCAAGGTCTGCAACTGTGATTTCATCGGGAATTTTGACTGTGAGAGTCTTCTTTGCTCTTTCAGCAGCAATTCTCTTGAGTCTTTCAGCTTCGGTTTCTCTCTTGTTTGAGCGAGTGCCCTGCTTTCTGTACTGCTGGCTCTTCTGCTTGAGCTTCTGCTTGCTTGAAGACATTTCATTGTCTCTTCTGCCGCCCTGTGAAGCCATTTCATCATACTTTTCGTTATACTTCTCAAGGTCAACGTTGCTGCTTCTTGTGTCAACATATCTCTTTTCGCCCTTTGTTCTTGCCTGGATAAGCTTTTCCTGCTTCTGAGGCTGCTGATTATTCTGGGGCTTTTCCTGCTTTTTCTGCTGAGGCTGAGCATTCTGAGGCTTATTCTGTGAAGGCTTCTTATCTTCCTTCTTTGCCTCGGGCTTTGCAGTGGGCTTCTTTTCTTCCTTTTTGCCTTCAGGCTTTGCAGGCTTCTTTTCCTCTGCCTTAACTGCAGGCTTTTCTTCTGCCTTGACCTCTTCGGTCTTTACCTCTTCAACCTTATTCTGTTCAGCCTTCTGCTTTTCGCCTGCTGCGAAATATGCATCGAAGCTTTCAACAGAATTTTCCTGTGTTATTGTTTCGAATATAATGTCAAGCTCTCTGTCTTCAAGCGCTGCCATATGTGTTCTTTCAGCAGGCATGCGGCTTTCAAGAATTGCAAGAATCTTTTTGCTGTTAAGTCCGAAATCCTTTGCGACTTCGTGAACTCTGTATTTTTCTCTTGGCATAGTATCATCCTTTCTTTAATAAGGTGGTTACTTGTTATATTTAGCTGTTAATGCCTTTGCGAAGCCCTCATCATCAACACTTATGACTGCTGCCTTTGAGCCGACAGCCGATGAAAGCTCCATTAAGCTGTAATCTGTGACTATAACGGGAATATCTTTGTTTTCATAGGTGCAGGCGTGGTGAATTTCCTTTTTGAGCCTTTCAGAAGCTTCACAGGACATTATGCAAAGCTTTGCCTTGTTTCTGACCACACTGCCGATAACGGCATCGTGACCAAGACTCACTCTGCCCGAACGCCTTGCCATACCTAAAAGTGAAAGAAACTTATCATTCATTTTCGCTTATCTCCTGCTCCATTTTAAGAAGAATCTCTTCGGGAATTTCACAGGAAAGTGCTCTGCCGAAGCGCCTTGCCTTTTTTGCCATGGCAAAGCATTCCTTCTTTTTGCAGATATATGCACCTCTGCCTGCCTTTTTGCCTGTCAGGTCGAGGCTTATTTCATAGGTTTCTTCCTCATTTTCATTTTCGGGTTTTATTTTAGTCTTGACAACTCTCACCAGTTCCTTCTGGGGAAACATTTCGCCGCAGCCAAGACATTTTCTCATAGGTACCTTTCTCAGTGCCAATGTTAGCCCTTCTTTCTTATTCTGCAGCAGCGCTCAGGGGCTTGATGTCAATTTTCCAGCCGGTAAGCTTTGCAGCAAGACGGACATTCTGACCCTTGTTGCCGATTGCAAGTGAAAGCTGGCTGTCAGGTACAATAACCTTGCATGACTTTGCACCGCTTTCGTCGGTTATTACGCTGAGCACCTCTGCGGGAGCAAGAGCAGCTGAAATATATTCGGCAGGGTCCTCATTATAGCGGACGATATCGATTTTTTCACCACAGAGAATGTCAACGATGTTGCTTACTCTCTGACCTCTGGGGCCGATGCATGCGCCAACAGCATCAACATTTTCGTCGTGGCTGTTAACGGCGATTTTTGTTCTTGAGCCTGCTTCTCTTGAAACGGAAACAATTTCAACTACGCCGTCATAGATTTCGGGAACTTCTGTTTCAAACAGTCTCTTGACAAGACCGGGATGCTTTCTTGAAATATGAGCAAAGCCGCTGCCGCTTTCACTTGTTGTGGAAGCCACATAAACCTTGATGAGCTGGCCTGCCTTGAGCTCTTCACCGGGAAGCTGCTCGTTTTTGGGAAGAATTGCGTTTGCTCTGCCGATTTCGATTGAAGCATCGCCTGTGTCGGGATAAACAAGGTTAACCTTTGCAGTAACAACTTCCTGATGTCTGTTCTGGAATTCCTTGTTTGCAATTTCTCTTTCAGCCTCTCTGATGCCCTGACGGATAACGCTCTTTGCTGTCTGAGCAACAATTCTGCCGAACTTCTTGGGCTCAAGGGGAATTTCAACAAATGAGCCTACCTGAGCATTTGCATCATAATTGCGTGCCTGCTCAAGAGTCATTTCTGCTGCAGGCTCTTCAACCTCTTCAACAACAGCAATTCTTACATATACATTCATTACCTGCTTTTCGGGATCGATGTCAACAACAACGTTATCTCTGTTGCCGTATGTGTTTCTTGTTGCAGAAATAATTGCGGCCTGAATCTTCTCAAAAATATATTCTGAGGATATGCCTTTTTCACTTTCAAGCATCTGCACTGCTTCAAAAAATTCTTTGTTCATCTTTTTATACTCATTCCTTTCGGTTATTTTACTTATATCACATATTGAAGTCATCAAGCTTTACCCATGAAGCTTCTTTTTTTGTGAAGGTAAAGCCTGCTTCATCTTCGCAGCTGATGGTTATGTTTCCGTCGGTGTAATCTGAGAGTATTCCGCTGAATTCTCTCTTTCCGTCAACGGGTCTTATCATTTTAACTTTGATTTTTTCGCCGATGTTAGCCGTGAAATGTTCATCACGCACAAGATCTCTTTCAACACCGGGTGAGCTGACCTCAAGATAATATGCCTGCTCAATGGGGTCTGCCTCGTCAAGAGGCTTGTCGATTGCGTGGCTGAGGTTTACGCAGTCATCAATTGAAACGCCGCCGTCTTTGTCTATAAAGACTCTCAGGTACCATGAAGCACCTTCCTTAAGGAAACGGATATCCCATATGCGAAGACCGAGCTCTTCTGCAAGGGGTTCAACAATTTCCCAGACGGTTTTAACTGTGTTGCCGCCTTTTGCCATAAAATCACACTCCTTTAAAAATATTCAATTGTAGCTCTGCAGGACAATAAAGAAGAGTGGACTTTCGGGAAGTCCACTCTGAATTATTCATTACAGATTATTTGCATTATATCATATTGAAACGGGAATATCAAGCCTTTTTATTATTTTTTTGCACTTAATCCTGCCCTGATAATTGCTTTTCAGGCTTCTTTGTGATAGAATAAGCCATATCGAAAGCAGGTGAAAAAAATGAAAGCACCATTAGCCGACAGAATCAGGCCTCAGGGCATTGATGATATAGTGGGTCAGAAGCACCTTCTGGGTGAAGGCAAGGCTCTGCGCAACATTATCGAAAGCGGTGAGCTGCCTAACCTTATTTTTTACGGCCCCTCGGGTATAGGCAAAACAACTCTGGCAAGCATTATTGCCCTTAAAACAAACAGAAAATTTCATAAGCTTAACGGCACCTCTGCCTCAACGGCAGATATAAAGGCTATCGTGGCAGAGCTTGACACCCTTGCAGCACCCAACGGAATTCTGCTTTATCTTGATGAGATTCAGTATTTCAACAAAAAGCAGCAGCAGACTCTGCTTGACTATATCGAAAAGGGCGAAATCACACTTATCGCCTCCACAACAGAAAACCCCTATTTCTATATTCACGGCGCCATTCTCAGCCGCTGCACCGTTTTCGAATTCAAAAGTGTTGAGCCTGAGGATATTATGAGTGCAGTTGAAAGAGCCTTCCGTTTTCTTGAAAAGGAAAGGGACATCACCGTTATCCCCGAAGAGGATGTTGTGCTGCATATTGCACGTTCCTGCGGCGGTGACGTTAGAAAGGCTATGAACTCTGCCGAGCTCTGCGTTCTGAGCACTCTGCCCGACAAAGACGGCAAGGTGAAAATCACACTTGAAAAAGCAAGGGAGCTCACTCAGAAAAGCGCTATGAAATATGACCGTGAGGGCGACGAACATTATGATATACTCTCAGCCTTTCAGAAAAGCATGCGCGGCTCCGATGCCAACGCAGCCCTTCATTATCTTGCAAGGCTCCTTGAAGCAGGCGACCTGCCCTCAGCCACAAGACGTCTTATGGTCTGTGCCGCAGAGGATGTGGGTCTTGCTTATCCCATGATATTGCCCATAGTCAAGGCGGCAGTTGATATGGCTCTTATGGTGGGTCTGCCCGAAGCGAGAATTCCTCTTGCCGATGCTGTTGTACTGGTATGTAATTCGCCTAAATCAACCTCTGCCTATATGGCATACGACGCGGCGGCGGCAGACATAAGAGCAGGCAGAAGCGGTCCTATCCCGCGTACCCTGCAGAACAAGCACTATGACGGTGAGGATAATGACAACAAGGGTCAGTTTTATAAATATCCTCACGAATATCCCCACCACTATGTCAGGCAGCAATATCTGCCCGATGCGCTCAGGGATAAGGTTTATTATACCTTCGGCGATAACAAAAACGAGCAGGCCGCAAGGGAATATTGGGAAAAAATCAAACAGAACAGCTAATGCAAAAACCGCACGGTATAGGCCGAGTGTTCGTAAGGACACTCGGCAGTTTTATTCGCCATACGGCGAGTGATATTGCTTCGCAGTTATATAATGCTACGCATTGTGTTATTGTCCTTCGGACAGTTTTATGCGAATAAAATAACACTGAAGCCGTAAGGCTTCAATATCACTTTTGATTTATTAAAAATATCACTGCAAATTTTAATTTGCAATATCACTGTTACTAACCGAAAAAACTTATTTTAGAAAATAGTAATTGTTTTTTAAAGTATATAACCCACTATGACACTTTCAGTACGAAAGTGTCTGTTTTTTATCAAAAAAATGTGAGACACCTTATAAAAAGCGTCTCACAACTGTATGGATATTTGTTTCTGTCCTTAGCAACCCCGCTCATATGCCGTGCGGTTTAGTTTTATTCAGTTTTCATAGAAGCTGAGCTTGACAACATTGTTGCAGTCAAAGCCTGTGTCTGCGGTGTAGCTGATGCCGCTGTAGGCTATCTTCAGGTCTGTTATGTTGATGTCGATATTCATATCATATTTCAGCTCAACAACCTTGCCTGTGACCTTGTTGACAGAAACTGTCAGCGAGCTGTCATGATAACGCTGAGTGAAGGAGCCATACTCGATTTTTGTGCCGCTGCCACTGTTGTTGATAGCGCTGAGTGCACCTGAGAGATATGAGCTTGTGAGAATATCAAAAACCTTGCCGTGACGTGTGTTAATGCCTGAGGGAGGCAGATATGTGAAGCTCTCTTCTTCGAGAGTCAGCTTTAAGTCATAAGTGTAGGAGCCTCTGTCGATAACATAAACACTCTTGATATCAGCATCCTCAAGGCCGTCAACAATTGTCATATACTGACCTCTGACAGGCACATTCAACATGTAGTTTTCCCACGCAGAGGTGGAGCCTGATGCAACAGGCGCCTGGTGGAAGCTCTTGGGTGCTGCAAGGTCGCTGAACATACCCTGAAGGTCATCCTTGCTCAGTGCATTGCCGAAGGTACCCTTACCTGTGAGTGTGAAATTTGAGAAGGTTGATGCATCGTTGCGATAAAAGCCCGGCAGATTTGCGCTGGTCTTGACCGAGTCAGCATTTTCCTTAAGCAGCTGGAAGAGCTGCATTTTTGTGCCCGTGGGGCCTGTGAAGCTGCCTGAGGTGAACCAGACCTCCTTATAGTTGACGGTGTCGGTTGTTGTCATAACTACAACACTTGCGTAGCCTGCCTTTTTAAAGGTAACTGTACCGTCTGAATCGACCTCTGCCACATCCTCATTCTTTGATGCATAAAGAATCTTTTCGCCGTCACCTGCAGGCTTGAGTGAAGCATTTATCTGATAGGTACGACCCGGCTGACATCCCTGGAAATAATCCTTTTCAATTTCCACAACGCCTCTG
>JAZNUW010000095.1:0-6647 GCA_045592465.1 Acutalibacteraceae bacterium
GGTGATAACCGCACTGAGTGTGCCTGTTTTTTCAACAGTGACAACTGAGCTGTTGCTCGATGTCCATGTTACCGGGTCACCTGCATCTTCAGGGTTGAGGGTTGCCGTCAGTGTGGCTGTCTTGCCAACCTCCACAGATGCTGCAGTCTTATCAAGGCTGATTCCCTGAGTGTGGAACACGAGCTCTGCAATCGCCTTGCGCAGGTCTTCGGTAACCTCGTCTATATCCTCCTGAGAATAAATAGCAGGCAGAAGAAGTATCCTCTTTGCACTCTTGTAATATGCCTCAAGAACATCGGTGTTGATATAAAGGTGCCAATCCTTCTCGGGCGGTACGCTGTCAACCACCTTCTGCAGTTCTGTGGCATCACCTGCAAAAGCCTCAATGGTGAATATATCAGCCAATGGGGTCACAGGAATACTGCTAAGCAGCATAATGCCGCATAAAACAAGACTCAAAACTCTCTTCTTCATTTCAGTTACCTCGTTTCTCTGAAAGTTATAATAAATAATAATAAATGGTCCAATTAATAATACTTGAATATAATACCATAATTGGGCGTAAAAGCCTATTATAAGTATTCTACATTATAGTGCAAAATCTCTTTCGTGTCAACCGAAGAAAGAAATCTGTTGTAAAAGTTTACAATTTATGCTAATATTGTTTTAAAAGATAACACATTCAAGGAGAATCCCCTATGAAAAAATTTATATCATGGAATGTCAACGGCATCAGAGCATGCGTACAGAAAGGTTTTCTCGATTCCTTCAAGGAGCTTGACGCCGATATATTCTGCCTGCAGGAAACAAAGCTTCAGGCAGGTCAGATTGAGCTGGACCTCCCCGGCTATCATCAGTATTGGAACTATGCCGAAAAGAAGGGCTATTCGGGCACTGCAGTTTTCGCAAAACAGGAGCCTCTTTCGGTTTTTCTGGGCATGGATAAGGCTGAGCATGACACCGAGGGCAGACTCATCACCCTGGAATATGAAAACTTCTATTTTGTCTGCTGCTACACCCCCAACGCACAAGACGGACTCAAAAGAATTGATTACCGTATGAAGTGGGAAGACGACCTGAGAGAATATCTCTCATCCCTCAGCAGAAACAAGGCTGTTGTTTACTGCGGCGACCTCAACGTTGCCCATAATGAGATTGACCTTAAAAATCCAAAAAGCAACCGCGGAAATGCAGGCTTCTCAGACGAAGAACGTGGGAAATTCTCACAGCTTCTTGAAGCAGGCTTTACAGATTCCTTCCGTCACCTTTATCCTGACACAGAAGGTGCTTACTCCTGGTGGAGCTACCGCTTTCAGGCAAGACAGAAGAACGCAGGCTGGCGCATAGACTATTTTGTGGTTTCCGACTATGTAAAGGATAAAATCATCGATTCGAAAATCCACCCGGAAATCTTCGGCTCAGACCACTGCCCCGTTGAGCTTGACATTGATTTATAAGGGAAAATCCCCCATTCTCGCAAACCGAGAGTTGCTTCAAGGTCTGCTTTGTTTACCTTTTTGTACTCTGCCGATATACTGAGGTCACAAGAACAATCAAAAGGAGCGATTTTTATGACAAACAAATCTATAGGCAGCTTTCTCGCAGAATTGCGCAAGGAAAAGGGAATCACCCAAAAGGAGCTTGCAGACTATCTCAATGTTTCGGATAAGACTGTCAGCCACTGGGAATGTGATAATTACTCACCTGATATAAGTGTTATCCCCCTGCTTGCCGAGTTTTTCGGTGTCACCTGCGACGAGCTTCTCAGAGGCGAGAAAAAACCGCCCGAAAATAAAGAAAACAGTTTCGGCTATGAGCCGCTGACAAAGGAAAGCGAATATAGAAAATTTGCTCTTAAGAGCCTTGAGAATGCTTACGGCAAACTCAAAATTACAAATGTTATTGCCGTTTTCACTGCGGCACTTATGTGGGCAGTACTCTTTGTTGTTATTCAGCTTATTGACCGTTATGTTCCCATATGGGATTTTAAAATTTATGCAAACTCAGGCTCAGCTGTTTTTTCTGCAGGTCTGGGGGCTATCATTTCACTTTCGGCTTATCAGAAATTCAAAAGCAAATTGAATATGTGCGATTTAAGCCAAAGAGAACACACTCTTTGGAAAAGGAAGGCCCTGAGAGTTTTTATTCTCCCTATAATTCTGGTTGTAACGGTTTTGCTTCTCGTCATTTTTATGCTGATGCCTTCCGGCACCACACAAATGCAAACAGCAACGGAAACCTTCCCTGTTTCAGATTATGGAGATGAGCTTCCTCAACCGGTTGACCCCTCTGAAACTTTTTCATATCCCACAACTGTTATACCTTCTGCTGTGGACTAATATTACTCTGTTTATGTGAAAACAATGTGATAATTTATAGTGAAATTCCTTTAACGATGGTCACTCTCAAAAACTGAGAGTCCATTCCCCGACTGTCTTGTGTACATTTTCAAGGGGCACTGATATACTTAAAACACAATAGAACAAGGAGGTACCCTTATGAAAATGTCTCTCGGTGCTTTTATAGCGCAACTTCGAAAAGAAAAAGGATTTACACAAAAGCAGCTCAGCGAAATTCTCGGCGTTTCCGATAAAACCGTAAGCCACTGGGAAAGAGAAGAATCCTCTCCCGATATAAGTCTTTTGCTTTTAATCGCGGAAACCTTTTCAATTACCGTTGACGAACTGCTGAAAGGCGAAAGAACAATCGAGGATGACAGTAACAATTACGACATCAAAACCGAATGCAATCCTCCTCCCGTTTTTCAGTCTGAAGATGATTTCCATAAATTTAAAACTTACAATATCATAGCTGCAGCCGTATCGGGTATCGCTTTCCTGTGTGGAATATGTACCTTTGTTTTTCTCAGCATCTTTATTATAGCCTTTGACCTGCTGGTGTTCGGTGTCTCTTCCGTATGCACATGGATCTTATACTATAACTATGTTTACAAAAACAAAAGCAATGCCCATCTTCGCGAAAAAGCATTGCGCATAAGCACTATAGTTTTCTATCTCAATTTTTCCTTTGCCCTCATCGCTGTAACCTCACTGTTTATCAACATTATAGGTGCTTTTATTTTACTTGCATTTATAATTGCACCCCTGCTCTGCCTTGGTATAGATCTTCTCCTGAGAAAGAAAGGCATACTCCCTAAAGACCCCAAATGGCCTGAGGCGAGACGAAACAAGCTCAAGCTGAAGCTTGCTTGCACGGCACTTGCCTGTTTTCTTCTTTGGGGCGCACTTTTTGTAAATGAGGAATATCACCCTTACGACACCATATTCAAACACGCGGAATATGTGGAGTTCCCCGACCGCAAAACATTCGATGAATATATCTCAACTGATGTCACTGCACCAAAAGAAAAATATGAAGATAAATACAATGCCCCTTATGACATAGAGAATTTCTATGGAGAAAGCGACGACAGAGACTGCTACACATCTTATATAAATGAAGAAGGCATAAGATACAGCATGTTTTTTAACTACGGCAATAAAGAGGTGCTGAAAATACGCACCACTGACGGCAACGGCTTCCCCGTCAAATGCTACACCCACAGTGCTTTGATAGAAGCGGAAAAGAAAGCTGAGCCCGAAATAAAAACCGTGAAAATCTGTTTGTTCGCCCTTTACCCTATTTCTATTGCGGTGGCATTTTGTGTCTATTTTGCTATAAAGAAGAAAAAGGGTCTGTGATAAAGCCCCTTTAAACATACAAACTGCACAAAAACCGCCCCGTTTCCCCGTACCAACAAAATGAAATAAAAAAATTTGAAGAATTTTGCAAAAAGGTATTGACAAAGCCCTCACACTTGTGTATAATAGCCTCACTGATTAAGACGAGTGCGTGATAAGCGCAGGCGTAGTCGGTGTTTTTAGCGATGAGGGTCCACCCGTTCCCATCCCGAACACGGTAGTTAAGCTCATCAGTGCTGACAATACTTGGCTGGAAGCGGCCCGGGAAGATAAGGCGATGCCGACACAGTGTAAAGAACTGCAGTAATAACTGCGGTTTTTTCTTTTTTTATTTTGTTTTTCTCTTGATATTTACCCCTTGAATAGAATATAATGTAAACGGACAATAATTAAGCTATAACTTTTCAGGAGGTGTCTTATGGCTGGCAATGTGGTTTTTATGCCTGACATCGAATACAGATCATGGTGCAACAGAAACAAAGAGCTTCTTGAGGAAATAACCAGGACCGGCAAGGTTTCAACCATGTGGCTGAAGAAAGACAACAACAAAAACTTTCTTATCAGATATTTCAAAGAGTGCGGTTACACAATTTCAATAGACGAATAAGGAGAAAATCAAAATGAAGGACATAGCAAAAATCGTTAAAACAATTACAATTGCCACAAAGGTTATTAAGATTGCATCATTGTGCGTTACCGTAGGCGCTACGGTGCATTCACTCATCCCCAAATATGATAAAATTGAAGGCATCGATACCGATAAGCTCATCAGCGACCGTATGCCGAAACAATAATACCTGTATGTACCGACCGTCATCTTAAAGGTGGCGGTTGTTTTTTTGCTCGCCGTGCAGGCGTTACTTTTTTTGAAAAAAAGCAACATAAAAAACTTTGCTTGTTCTGACGAAGGCTTTGGTTTTTGTGCATTTTTTCTAAAATTATTGTCCTTGCTATGTGCAATTTCAACTTGCACTAAACCTCTTTTAGTGGTAAAATAAAAAGGTTGAAAAAAATTAAAAATCAGGTGAAATAATGGATATCAGAAACGAAGTAAGAAACGTTGCAATTATCGCTCACGTTGACCACGGCAAAACCACCCTGGTTGATGAGCTGCTCAAGCAGAGCGGTACCTTCAGAACCAATGAGCAGGTTGCCGACAGAGTTATGGACTCAGGCGATCTTGAAAGAGAAAGAGGTATCACTATCCTTTCTAAAAATACAGCCATCCACTATAAGGACACAAAAATCAATATCGTTGACACTCCGGGTCATGCTGACTTCGGCGGTGAGGTTGAAAGAATTCTTCTTATGGTTGACGGTGTGCTGCTGCTTGTTGACGCCTTCGAGGGCTGTATGCCTCAGACAAGATTCGTGCTGAAAAAGGCTCTCGGTCTTAAGAAAAAGGTTGTAGTTGTTGTAAATAAAATAGACAGACCCGGCGCAAGACCCGCAGAGGTTATCGACGAGGTGCTTGACTTGTTTATTGAGCTTGGTGCTGACGAGGATCAGCTTGAATTCCCCGTGGTTTATGCCAGCGGCAGAGACGGCTATGCTTCTCTTGACGACAGTGCACGTGACGGTGATATGCGTCCTCTTCTTGATGCTATACTGGAAAACATTGATGCTCCCAGAGGCGATCTCAACGGTCCCACACAGATTCTTTTCTCCTCACTTGACTATGACGATTATATCGGCAGAATCGGTGTCGGCAGAGTGGAAAGAGGCTCCGTCAAGCAGGGTCAGCAGGTGGTACTGTGCAATAACAACGGCGAGCAGAAAAATGTCAGAATATCAAAGCTCTATCAGTTTGAGGGTCTTAAGAGAGTGGAGGTTGCAACTGCAACTCTCGGCGATCTGATCTGCGTGTCAGGTATTGCTGAGCTTAACATCGGTGACACTGCCTGTGACCCCGAAAATGTTGAAGCACTCCCCTTTATAAAGATTGACGAGCCCACAATTTCAATGAACTTCATTGTCAACAACAGCCCCTTTGCAGGCAAGGAGGGCAAGTTCGTCACCTCAAGAAATATCCGTGACCGTCTTTTCAAGGAGGTTGAAACAAACGTTTCAATGCGTGTTGAAGAAACTGACACCACAGACTCCTTCAAGGTCAGCGGCAGAGGTGAGCTTCACCTTTCAATTCTTATCGAAACCATGCGCCGTCAGGGCTACGAGTTCCAGGTTTCACGTCCCAAGGTTATTCTTAAAGAAGAAAACGGCGTAACCTTAGAGCCTATGGAGCTTCTTATTGTTGAGGTACCCGAGCAGTATGCAGGCTCAGTTATTGAAAAGGTATGCTCAAGAAAGGGCGAGCTCGAAAATATGGGCTCACGCGACGGCAGCTCAACACATCTTGAGTTCAAGGTACCTGCGAGAGGTCTTATCGGTTACAGAAGCGAATTTATGACCGACACCAACGGCAACGGCATCATGAATCAGCTTTTTGCAGGCTATGAGCCTTATAAGGGCGACATCATCACAAGAGAACGCGGTTCTATTGTTGTGCACGAAACAGGTGAAAGCTCCGCCTACGGACTTTTCAACACTCAGGACAGAGGCCGTCTTTTCATCGGACCCGGTGTACCCGTATATGAAGGCATGATAGTTGGCGAATGTGCAAAATCTGAGGATGTTGTGTGCAACGTCTGCAAGCAGAAGCATCTGACCAACACCCGAGCATCAGGCTCTGACGATGCACTGAGGCTTGTACCCCCTTCAAATCTTTCACTTGAGCAGTGCATGGAATTTATCAAGGATGATGAGCTTCTTGAGGTTACACCTGTTTCACTCAGACTCAGAAAGACAATTCTTTCAAAGGAAATGAGAATGAAGAAGCAGTTCAAGAAAAACTGATGATTCCGCATTTTTGATTTGCCTTGGCTCTCCCTGAAAGGGGAGCCGGCATCCGTCAGGATGACTGAGGGGTCAAGGGCGAAAAAATGCAAA
>JAZNUW010000096.1:0-3563 GCA_045592465.1 Acutalibacteraceae bacterium
CGATCCCTTTGCTAAGCTCGACCAGAACGGCGTTGGCAAGCTCATGGATATGACTCTTAAGCTTGGTAAGCCCGTTAACCCTGCACTTCACTGCGGTATCTGCGGTGAACACGGCGGTGACCCCACATCAGTTGAATTCTGCCACAAGATTGGCCTCGACTATGTATCATGCTCACCCTTCCGTGTGCCCATTGCAAGACTTGCAGCAGCTCAGGCAGCTATTGCAAATAAGTAAGCAATCGGCTTAAGCCCAGTAAATCAAGGGTTTCGGTTGCTCAGGTTGTTCATAAAAAGAACTGCTAAAATAGCAATCAACTCCCCATATTCGAAAGGATATGGGGAGTTGATATTGTGTCAAGAAAGGGGACGAGTATGAATTTCAAAAATATATATCATAATTTTTTAATGAGTAATGTAGTTAAATCGCACGCTAAGTTCTTTTATATGATTTTTTCTGGTTTCCCGTCATCGAAGGTGATTTGTTTTTTTTATAATTTT
The DNA here is from genome assembly GCA_045592465.1 of Acutalibacteraceae bacterium. Classification (GTDB taxonomy): domain Bacteria; phylum Bacillota; class Clostridia; order Oscillospirales; family Acutalibacteraceae; genus UBA6857. The sequence continues at coordinate 499 of JAZNUW010000096.1, forward strand.
TTGTGCTGCATTAATCCTCAAAATATAAAAGAGTGCGAAAAAACAGAAAAATATTTTTCATCACAAATTGATAGAATACAAGAAAATATAAGCTTTTTGTCAGATGAAAAGAGCAAAAAAGTTTATAAAGAGGTTTTAAAATACAGGTGCACAAATAAGAATAAATACATACGAAAAGTAGCAGAAAGTCAAAAATGTCAATATATTGACGATGTAATTTCCCCAACTGATAAAGAGTTTTTTGTGGATGTTGGCGCTTTTTTCGGAGAGAGTACTTTGGCTTTAGAAAAATATATAAGAGATAAAAACATGGAAGGCTTTTCAGCATTATTATTAGAACCTGATTCATTTAACATTGAAATTTGCAAAGAGAATTTAAAAGACGTGCGTGGAAAGTTTATTTTTGAAAAATGTGCTGCAGGAGCGAAAACGGGTAGCGTTAATTTTCAATCGGGCTTACTTGGTTCTAGTAAAATCAGTGTTCATGGTAGTGAAGTTGTTGATGTATGCACGGTTGATGAGTTGTGCAAAAAAAATAATATTCAACCAACTTATATCAAATATGATGTTGAGGGTGCTGATAGAGATGCTGTAAAAGGATCGGATAAAACAATTAGATTATACAGGCCCAAATTAGCTATTTCAATTTATCATAATGATGAGGATATGATTGAATTTATACAGATAATTAAAAATCAATATGAGTTTTATGATTTATATGTTAGACATTATAGTGGTTTTTTCGCAGATACAGTGCTTTACTGCATACCTAAAAATGGCATTGGTGCGTAAAACAAATCTTATTGATAGAGAATCCTTCTTTTCCTCGTTGCAACACAGGCAGCAGTCAAGGTATGAATGAATTAAGCTGAAACCCTAGTAATATCAAGGACTCTTGAAATTTTTCCTCTTGGCACACCCACCCCCTTGCAACGGTATCACCAAAAGCAAGGGGGCTTTTTTTATACTTAACAAGCAAACAAACCGGGGGATGCCTTTATAAAGCTTTTCAAAAAAACAGCAATAGTTCAGAGATAGTTGTTTTTTTATTTCTATTGTGATATTATAGAGCTAATAAATCAAGGAGGAAAAAATATGAAAAAAATTCTTTCGTTGATTCTGGTGCTGACTATGATGCTCGCTCTTGCAACACCTGCCTTCGCTGTAGGCATCAGCGGGTGGGGCAGCCAGATACCCATAGTTGAAATATCAGGCGACGGTGAGCCCCTTTATGACGGTCAGGGAAATCAAATATTCAAAACCACTGATCTGCTTGCAGGACTTGTAGGCGGAGGCGGCGAAGACGGAGAGGGTAATGCTATTGTTGAATCTGTGGTAAATGTTCTTGAGCCGTTTTTGCTGGAGGGTCTCTTATTCAACAAGTGGGACAGATACTATGAGAATCTCTACATAGAAATCAGCGAGCTTTTTGCTGCGTCACATCTCAATAAAGACGGCACAGCTCCTGAGGGCTCAGGTATTTCTGATGAAAGAAAAGCGGAGGTTGCCGCAAGAGTTGCCACAGATTTTAAAGAGGAACGTGGCTGGTACGGCGACATAGACTATAAGTTTTTTTATGACTGGAGACTTGATCCGTGGGAAATTGCCGATGAATTTCATGCTCATATAGAAAAGGTTAAAGAAACCACCGGCGCACAGAAGGTTGCTATTATGGCAAAGTGCCTCGGTACCAACGTGGTGCTGGCTTATGTTGCAAAGTACGGCACAGACAGCATATGCGGTCTAGGCTTTGACGGCGGTACCGTTAACGGAATGGAGCCCTTGAGCGACGCTGTCAGCGGCAAGTTCCATGTTGACGGAAATGCAATTTCACGTATTCTTATTGACTGTAATTTCTATAATATTATGAACATCAGTCCTTTTATCATCAAAACTCTGGAAATGGCTAACAGAACAGGTCTTCTCAGCACCGGTGTAGGCATCACAGAGGAGCTTTTATATGAAAAGCTGGTTGAGGGAATGACTTCTGCTCTTGCACGTGCAACGGTTATGACATGGCCCAGTTATTGGGCAGCTGTTACGGCAGAGGACTATGATACAGCTATCAGATATGTTTTCGGCGACGAAAACGATCCGAAGAGAACAGAATATGCAGGCCTTATTGCAAAGCTTGATAATTATAACGAGAAGGTTCGTCAGAGAATACCCGAGCTTCTTAAGCAGGTCAAGGCAAGCGGCGCCAATGTTGCATTTATTGCAAAATACGGTGCACAGATGATTCCCACAAGTGATTCGGCAAAGCTTGTTGCAGATCAGTTTGTGTCAGTAAAAAGAGCATCCTTCGGTGCAACAACATCAACAGTTTATGACACTCTTTCCGATGAATATATTGCCGCAAGAGAGGCTGAGGGCAAGGGTAGATATATCTCACCCGATAAGCAGATAGATGCATCAACCTGTCTGTTCCCTGATTATACCTGGTTTATCAAAGGCAACAAGCATTCAAACTGGAGCTGGTGGGAAAACGACCTGATTTATACAGTTGTTACAGCCGACAGACAGCTTTCAATTGAAGACTTTGACTTCTCACAGTATGTTGTTTATAATAAAGACAATAACTATGCCGACAAGATGACTTTGGAAAACTGCCACACAGAGCAGTGGGAGGCAGACCCGGATGTGGATATGCCTGCCACAAAAGAAGCTTTTATAGTCACTGCTGTTAAAGCTCTTATTGAGTGGTTTGCGGAACTGTTCAAGATTCTTTCCGAAAAGCTTCAGGCAAAATAATTGAACAGAATACTTAGCACTAATTGCGCCCCACTGAGAAATCGGTGGGGGTTTGTTATTCCTTTACAATTTCAGTCAAATGATGTAAAATGTTAAGCAGCAGACTGAAAGGAGGGTGCAGTATGTTGCTGATTGTTTCGCAGATAATCGGAATTATGGCGGTAGCTCTTTATATTCTGAGCTTCCAGCTGAAAAGGCGCAGTCAGATTGTCTGGTGCACCTGTCTTTCAAATGCTTTATACGTTTTGCAATATCTGCTGCTGGGAGCTTTTTCGGGCGCTGTTATGGATTTTCTTTCAACCGTATCATCCTTT
>JAZNUW010000097.1:0-5476 GCA_045592465.1 Acutalibacteraceae bacterium
TATACCAACAAGGATATTGCAGAGTCCCTTGTTATTTCCGAGCATACCGTGAAGGATTACGTGAAGGATATTTATTATGCACTTGATGTTCACAGCCGCATAGAACTCGCTGCCCTGGTGAACAACTACCGTTTGACAACCAAGAAATAACAAAATCATTTTTACATTCGATAAATTCAGAAGATATAACCCGTAAATCGCAGCTACTCCTGTTATAGTCCGGATTATCGCACCGAGCGTAGCACTTACCATAACGTCATTTACGGTAACTTCAGTAATTATTAATCCCGCAGGTAGTTGCCTGCGGGATTAATTTGTTGTTACGGTTATAGTATTTTTCGGTCTGTTTATACATATATCAGCTCATCGCATACGATTTTCGTAGCTCTATGCTGAATATTTCCCATTCTCTGCACCCATTCAAGCTGGTCTTGCTCTTTAAGTTGCTCTGTGATGCCTTCCGCTTCTTTCATCTGCTCAATCAGAAGGCCGTACATTTCATTTGCTTGTTTTTCTATCTCTGCACAGTGCTGATACAGCTTACCTTCCGCAAGTAGCACAGAAAACACTACTTTCTTGTTATTGGAAAGGTAATCCTTGTAAAGCATACCCCATTTGCCGAGAACGATATTTTCTTCAGGAACTTTAATATCTGGCAAATGAAAGTCTCCATGAATACTGTAACGGATTCCTGTTTGTTCGTTTGTATAGTGCTTTTTGAGTTCCATAATCACATCATCCTTTCCTATTTTCCATAAAAGTATCGTATGCGAACCTTGCTCCGAGCCTGAATCCGACCATAAAGCTATCTGCACAGCAAACACTTGTAAAAGCAGTGCAAGAGCTTGTATAATCCGCAAACAAATCTTTCAATTCGTCGGCAAGTTTTTCATTAAGACATTCTTCCTTTTTAGTTAGTTGACTTAGTTTCTTTTTCATCTCTGCTGTAAGCTCGGATGAACATTCCTGCGGCTCAATGTTTCCATAATAAAACTGTTCAATAAAGTTAAACATATACTTTTACCTCGTTTGATTATTTTATTTGCGAGGAATTCTGTAAACAGCGTATATGGTTGCTTTCTTGAATATCCTTAAGTGAGGTAATCCCCATAAAGGGTGTAATGGATACCTGTTTGCTCGTTGGTGATGTGTTTTGGTAAGTTCATAGAAAAGACCTCCTTGTATTTTGGTAAGACCATTGTACAAGGAGGTATTTGTTTTGTCGAATGTGTGGGAGATATTAAACGTATAACTATATTTTACTTCTTTATACTCCCCTTAAGTTGATTTTTCAATTCATCTTATATAACAAAAAAGGACGGTATTTTGCCGTCCCGCTTTGCTATATCACATATTTATTTGTCGTAAATTTGTCGTAAAACCGACGATTTACATTTTTGCTATCTCTCGAAACCCTTGATTTTACTGGGTTTTCGGGAGATTTACTTATCCAATGACTTCATCGTGGGGAATAACAGAACGTCTCTGATAGCTGATGAGTCGGTCATAAGCATAACCATTCTGTCGATTCCGAAGCCGATGCCTCCTGTGGGGGCCATGCCGTATTCGAGAGCTGTCATGAAGTCCTCGTCTGTGGTGTTGGCTTCGTCATCACCTTGAGCAAGCTGCTCTTCCTGAGCCCTGAAGCGCTCTCTCTGGTCGATGGGGTCGTTGAGCTCTGAGTATGCATTAGCCATTTCCCAACCGTTCATGAAGAACTCGAAGCGTTCAACATAATCGGGGTTTTCAGGCTTTCTCTTAGTCAGGGGTGAAATCTCAACGGGGTGATCCATAAGGAATGTGGGCTGAATAAGGTGGTGCTCAACAAATTCCTCAAAGAAGAGGTTGAGGATGTCGCCTCTCTTGTGTCTTGCCTCAAATTCGATGCCCTTTTCCTTTGCAAGAGCCTTGGCTTCTTCGTCTGTTTTGATTTCACTGAAGTCGATGCCTGCATATTTCTTGACTGCATCAACCATCGTGATTCTTTCGAAAGGCTTGCCGAGATCCATCTCAATGCCGTTATAGACAATCTTGGTGGTACCCAGAACAGTCTGAGCAACATGGCGATAGAGATTTTCTGTGAGGTCCATCATACCGTGATAGTCGGTGTAAGCCTGATAGAGCTCCATAAGGGTGAATTCAGGGTTGTGTCTTGTGTCAAGACCTTCGTTACGGAAAACTCTGCCGATTTCATAAACTCTTTCCATACCGCCGACAATAAGTCTCTTGAGGTAAAGCTCAAGTGATATTCTGAGCTTAAGGTCTTCGTTAAGAGCGTTGAAATGAGTTTCGAAGGGTCTTGCTGCTGCACCGCCTGCGTTTGAAACAAGCATAGGTGTTTCAACCTCGATAAAGCCCTGTGCGTCAAGATATCTTCTGATTTCTCTTATGATAAGTGAGCGCTTGATAAAGGTATCCTTGACTTCGGGGTTAACGATAAGGTCAAGATAGCGCTGACGGTATCTTGTTTCTGTGTTTGTAAGACCGTGGAATTTTTCGGGGAGGGGGAGGAGTGACTTGGTGAGAAGTCTGATTTCCTTTGCGTGAAGTGAAATTTCGCCTCTTCTTGTTCTGAAGATGAAGCCCTTGACCTCAACGATGTCACCGATATCCCACTTTTTGAATTCGGCAAAAGCTTCCTCGCCGATGTCGTTGATGCGGACATAAACCTGAAGCTTGCCTGTCTTGTCTTCAACAACAATGAAGTTAGCCTTGCCCATGTCGCGCCATGCCATAATTCTGCCGCAGATGGAAGTGTTGATAACTTCGCTGTCTTCGGCGGCAACGCCGTTTTCTTCGTTGTACTTTTCTATTTCTTCGAACTTTCTGATAAGGTCAGCTGTGTGAGCCTGCTGGTCGGCAGTGGTAATAACAAAAGGATCCTTGCCTGCTGCCTGCATAGCTTCAAGCTTGTCAACTCTGACCTGACGAAGTTCGTTGACGTCCTGCTGCACTTCCTCTTCGGGAAGAACTACATTCTTTTCTTCTGACATATGTTTACTTCCTTTCGGGGGATTTACTTTGTGATTTCAACAACCTCATACTTGATGATGCCGATGGGTGCTTCAACCTCAACGATATCGCCGACTGCATGGCCGATGAGAGCCTTTGCAACAGGTGACTCGTCGCTTGTGAGATAGTCTGTTCCCTTATCCTTTGATGTGGAGGTTGAGGAGATGATCTGATATTTATAGATATCGCCGTATTCAACATCTTTGATTGTAACCTTTGAGCCCATCTGGATGATATCTGTGCTGAGTGCATCTTCGTCAATAACCTTAGCCATTGAAAGAATGCCTTCGATTTCACTGATACGTGCTTCGAGCTTGCCCTGGTCGTTTCTTGCTTCTTCATATTCGCTGTTTTCTGATAAGTCACCGAATGAAAGAGCAACCTGAATTTTTTCTTTGATTTCCTGACGTCCGCGTACTCTTAAATCCTCGAGTTCAGCTTCAAGCTCTTTAAGACCGGCAGAAGTGAGAAGAATTTCCTGTGCCATATATATCTTCCTTTCGAAAATAAGTTTTGGATATAAACTATCAGTTTATTATTATATAAAATATATCATACTCTGTCAAGTGAAAAACAAGCCATTTATATTCTTAAAAATTAATTTTTTTAAGGAATGCTAAATTGTATTGACAAAGAAGGCTTTCTTTGATATAATCATTATCGTAAAAATTGATAATAACCATAAGAAAAACAAATACGAAAGGACGTTCAGTATGCCTACACCAATTCTGTTTCTGTTAATTCTGTTCGCATTTATTTTTGTTGTGTTCATTGTTTCAAAGCGCCCTATATATGAAATAATGGGTCTGGGACTTATTCTTATTTTATTTATGACCAACACATGGGCAGAGCTTCCCACATTTATTCACAACACATTTTCAACATCGCTTCTTTATGTGATTTTTGCATTTATTGCCGTCAGTGAAATACTTTCTGAAACGAATGTTATCAATGACTGCATAAACGTTTTGCTTGCCCTTATCGGCAGGGTACCCGGTGCAGCAGGCTATGTTGCTGTTGTTTCAAGTGCGTTTATGGGTGCTCTTTCAGGCAGTGGTCCGGGTAACGTGGCATCAACCGGTGTTATTACAATACCCACAATGAAAAGATCAGGCTTCCCTGCACACCTTGCAGCTAACATCGAATCAGCGGCAAGTACCCTTGGCAATATGATTCCTCCCTCAGGTGTTATTGTTGCAGCTTTCGGCTGTCTCACAGCTTATATGGGTGAGGAAACAATCGGTATCGGTAAATTCTGGCTTATCCTCTGGAGCATTTCACTCTGGTTTGTTCTTCAGAGAATTATTACAGTGTTTGCTTTCTGTAAGTACTATAAGGTTAAGCCTGTGGCTAAGGAGGATATTCCCTCACTCAAGGAAACACTCAGAACAGGTTGGAAGAGCCTTTTCCTTCCTTTTGTAATACTTCTTCCTTTTATTCTCGATTTCCTTTTCAAAGATACATTCTTCACAGAGCGTCTTGGCGCAACCGGTGCAAAGCAGCTTTCAAGCAGCCTTCTGCTTTTCGTACCCGGTGTAGCTTCACTCTATGCAATTCTCATCTGGGATAAGAAAAAACGCACACCCAAGGCACTTGTGAATATGTTTGAAAATTCACTTAAAAAGGTTATTCCTATTGTTGCAACTCTTGTTTTCTCTTATTGCATAGGTGAGGTGCTTGAATCAATCGGCACAGGTGACGCAATAGTTGAATTCATCGGTTCATTCAATATGAGTAAGGTTGCAATTGCTTTTGTTGTACCTATTTTTACTGCTGTTATGGGTATGATTTTCCCCGGCTCAGCACAGATAGCCATTTTCGGCACATCTCTTGTTGCCCTGCTTGCAAGCAGTGGCTTCGATCCTATCCTTGCGGCAGCAATGCTTCCCTGCATCTGCGGTGCAATGAGTGGTATCATTCCTCCCGTTGCAGTTTGTATGCTGACAGCTATGGGTATTGCGGAATCAGAAATGAAGGAAACAACTATCAACTGCATTATCTGGGTTAGTATTCAGTATCTTATGTCAGTTGCCACACTTCTGGGATTACTTCCCGTATTCGGAATATAAGGAGGACAGCAAAATGAAAGAAAAAGTTTTAAAATTCCTCACAAAAATCTGGGCATTAGTTTCATTTGTCCTTCTCTTCACAGGTGGCATTTCTGTTTTCGGTTATCTTGCAGCAATAATCATCGGCGGTGAAACCGGTGCAGAAATAATCAACTTCCTTTACACTAAGCTTTTTACTGTGCTCATTTATGTCAACTCAATATTTATTATAGTTGGTCTTATTAAGATGGAACTTGCAGGTGAGCAGTCACTTACTGCAGGCAAGAAAAAGAAAAAAGCTGCAAAAGATGAGGCAGCTAAATAATAAAAGCACAATATCGGAAATTACAGCACTTTTTGAAAAAAAGAGTGCTGTTTTTCTTTGAGTAAGGTATGGTTTTCCTTGATTTTTCTTT
>JAZNUW010000098.1:0-7740 GCA_045592465.1 Acutalibacteraceae bacterium
ACCATAACGGTGAGAAGATGGTCGAAGGCTATAAATGTTATATTGCCGACAACAAGTGTTATAGGCACAGCATATTCAACCCACCAGGCACTTTCGCCCTCAGTGCCGAGAAGTTCTGCAAGAGGCATGCCGAAAACCTTAAGCATAATAAATGCCGCCACTAAAACAGAAGCATTGAATAAAACTATTTTTATCAGATATTCCAGTGCTCTCGGAATCTTTTTGCTTTCAAGGAAAGCCTTGATTATCGGATAATTTCCGAAAAAGCAGGTGTAAAACACAGCTGCTTCCTTATTTGGCAAAAGCATAAGGCTGAGAATAGACACTGCAACAAAGATGCCGCACGCCCATTTTTTGTCAAGCTCTATTATGGTGAACATTATAAGCATTCCTGCAAAGGCAGGCAAAGCATAAGTCCACAACCCCACAATAGTCGGGAGCATAAGAACAACTGACAGTGCCGCCGTCATGCCGCCTATGGCAGTTTTAGCACTCTGACTCATTCAATCACCTCAACAGCAGGGAATACAGTCGCCGCCCATGCATTCACAGCAGCAATCGGCACAGAGAAGACCCTGACAAATGCTGCAGGTGTCACAGTCACTGCCCTGATTATGTCTGCCGTTTGTTCTGAAGCCACCTGCGCGCTGACGGTTGAGGTTTTCATAAGCATGTCTGTATTCGGCATTGGTTGGATCCATATTGTGTGCAGAAGCAAAATATGTGAATGCCTGATCAGTCCAGCCACGCTGATAATTGATCTGACCTTTAAGATAATACCACTGAGCATCTCTTGTGTCAGGTGACATGTTTTCAAGGACCTGCTCTGCCATATCCAGCTTGCCAAGATTCATAAGCTCGCGCACCTGCTGATAGTTATTGTGGTTATAGCCTGAAGCTGAACCCGTATTCCTGTGGAAGCTGCCTGTATTGCCTGAAACTATGGCATCGTAAGCCTCGTTGATTTCCTGCATTTTTTCGTTGGCCACCTCTGCAAGAGGGCTGCCCACATAATTATCGGGATGATATTTCTTTGCAAGCTCTCTGTATGCCGCTTTAACCTGCTCTTTAGATGCACCTCTGGGCACACCGAGCACTTCATAAGGATCTCTCATTATCTGTCTTTCCTTTCGATTTTTTATTAAGTATGTTATCAAGAGTTATATACATTCCGTCAAAAATAATATTTTCGGTTATGGGAGTCAGGGTTTTGTTTTCGATTTTTTCATAAGCCTCTGCGAAAACTCCTGCGCACATATTCATTGTACCCGTCGCAGCTGCCTTTATATCCGTAACACTGTCCCCGGCGCGAAGGCCGTATTTATTCACAAAAACATTATAGCTGCCTGACTCTAAATCTTTTTCTATATCATCGAGGGCATCTGTCAGATAAACCCATTTACCCAGGCCATAGCCGAAACGGTAGATATTTCCGTCAGGGTCGGGCAGATTGTATGACATAATTTTTCCTAGAGAATTGGCACTGTGATGCGCCGCTTCATCAGGGCTTTCTGAATTGTTTTCTTCTGTTTGCCTTTGTGCGAGCATATCCTCTGCAATTATCTCTGCAATTTCGCCGTACATAGCCTTTGCCTTTTTATATTTCAGAGCTGCCCATGGAAGGATAAGATACATAAGAAGCCTTTTAAAGATATTGCCGTCGGAAATATTATCCCTGACCTTGAAATAAAACATCATCATTGACACTGCCGCCGCATACCGAAGCTCCTCGTCAGTGTTTTTGCAGTAATTGCATTTTTTCGTGGGATTAAAAGGGCATCTGCCGCCTTCAAAGCAGGGCACGGTACCTGAAAAGGAAAGCCTTGCAAGAAGAAGAAATGTCACATCATAGCTGAGAGTGAGCCTTGAAAGCACCCCGAAGTGCTTACCCATTGCCTTGCACAGCGAACAGTAAAGGCCTCTGTAGGCTTCGTACTCTTTGATTTTCATTTCAGGCTTATTTGTTTTTACATAGCCGAACATAGCAGACCTCTCCGAAATAAACTGGATATATTATACACTATTTCCATCTTAATGTAAATAATAATAAGTTGCAAACCTTAAAATTAAATAAGTTATTGCTAATTTCATATTTTTATATTATAATGATGGATGACAGCAAAAATACGGAGGTTATAACTATGGCTATTATTAAAAAAGATGCTTACTTTCTTTCCTCAACAGGGGTGAATAAAATCTATTGCCGCATATGGCAGGATGACGAAGTGACCCCTAAGGGAGTTTTTCAGATTGCACACGGTGTTTCCGAGCATATTCTGCGTTATGATGAATTTGCCTGCTTCCTTGCAAAAGAGGGCTATATTGTCTGCGGTAACGATCATATCGGTCACGGCAGAAGCGTTGAATGTGAAGAAGATTTAGGCTTCACTGCCGAAGAAGACGGCGATAAGAGAATGATTGACGATATGCACATTCTCTATAGCATTATGCACAAGAGATATCCCGAGCTCCCCTATTATCTTTTCGGTCACAGCATGGGATCATTCTGCGCAAGAGTTTATGCAACAAGCTTCTGGCACGAGCTTTCAGGTCTTATTCTTTGCGGCACAGGCGAAATGCCTTCAGCAGCCGTTGTTTTTGAAGAGCCCATCAAGCTTGCCTGCAAAAAGTTAGGCCCCCACGCAACTGTGCCCACAGTGCTTCTCGACAAGGCTCAGGGCATTCTTTCAGGCGACCTTTCATCAGCTACAGGCTGGCTTTCACAAAATCAGGAAAATATTGATAATTATATCGTTGACCCCCTTTGCGGCTGCGGCTTTAAAATGGCTCTGCTTCGTGACCTTATGTCAATTGCAAACTCAGCCTGCACAAGCGAATGGGCATACCTTATTCCTCCCTCACTCCCCATACTTCTTGTTTCAGGCGCAAAAGACCCCATAGGCTTCAACGGCAAGGGCGTTATCAATGTCTGTGACAATCTTGAGGATGCAGGTCATCAGCCTCAGGTTATTCTCTATCCCGGCGACAAGCACGAAATTCTTTTTGAAGATGACAGAGATAAGATTTTTGCCGATATTCTTGGTTGGCTTCAGACTCTTGCATAAAAATAATATTAAAAGGACTGCATCGGGTGGTATTCCCAGTGCAGTCCAATTTTTATGTTCTGAAAATAATTGCAAGTATAAGTATGTGTAGCGGATAAAACCAATAGAAAAACCACTTGGAAAACTTTCCTGTTTTTCCCGATTCGCCGTTATAGGTGTAAAGAATGGGTAAGGCAAGAAATGAGCCTGCCTGCCAGAGAGAGTCATACCATTCGCCACCCTTGCCTGCAGTGACAACACAGCACCTGACCACCCAGAAAGCACATAGCACACAGTACCACAAAGCCATTTTGTTTTTATCGTCTTTGCACAGATAAAAGCACATTACCCACAGCGGTGCCATAAGTCCCCAGTCACAGAAGTATCCCAAGGCCACAATTCCTGCAATAAGGGCAACCTTGAGAAAAATATTCTCAACCTTCTCAAAGACCAGCAGCATCATAAAGCACAGAAAAAATGTTGCAATAACATTAAAATGCGCCACCCAGAAATTGTTATAAATCATATAGGCAAAGGGGACCTGAGAAATCAGCGCAAAAACCAGAAGTCTTGTGCCGTACTTTTTTCTTGAACGTGTGTGAATAAAGCCTTCTGCAATAAAGAAGCACATTATAGGTGCAGTTAATCTGCCTGCCACTCTCATAGCAGTGCCGATGAAGGTGTCTGAGGGCACAAACAAAAGCCCTATATGATCAAGAAGCATAGCCAGCGCAGCTATATATTTTATAATATTTCTGTTCATTTCAGTTTTTCCTTTTTAAAGCTTACCTCACTCAAAAACGTTGCAGAAAGAATCATCACTGCACCCACTATGCTCAGAGCCGTCATTTTTTCTTTCAGGAACACTGCCGAAAGTATAACTGCCACTATCGGGTCAATATAGCTCATAATAGCAATAGTCTGGGACTGAAGATTTTTCATTGAGCCGAAATAAGCAGTGTATGCAATTCCCGTATGAACGAGGCTGACAACAAGCAGCATAACAACCGACCTTTTGTCAAAGCTGATGTCACTCATATCCACAGTCACAAAACAATAGGGCAATATAACGGCTGCGGCGCCTGCAAGCTGAACTATAGTTTTATCATAAGCAGGTACACTGCCGAGATTTCTGTTCATCAGCACCACAGAAGAATAAAACACAGCGGCAAGCACGCCTAAAATAACGCCCTTCATTTCCTGCATATTACCGATTCCCGTTTCCGTTATGCCCGAAACAAAAACCATACCCACAAGGGCAGCAAGAGTGCAGCATATCTTTTTTGCCGTAAGCTTTTCTTTATATATAAAAGAGCTGACAACTATAACAAATATAGGTGCCATATAGTAGCAGAGTGTTGCCGTTGCCACACTTGTGTATCGGTATGCTTCAAAGAGAAAAATCCAGTTAACACCGATAGCCGCACCTGAAAGGCACAGCAGCAGAAGCTTTTCCCTGACCTTACTCACAGAAAACTTCTTTCTGCTTATAATGCAGAAAAGCACAAGAAAAGCAGCACCAACCGAGCCCCTGACAAAAGCAATAACACTCGAGGGCATGCTGATATTTCTGACAAACAGACCTATGGTGCCGAAAACAACCATAGACATAGCAAGACTCATTTTTGAAGAAATATTATCCTTATTCATTTTGCACCTTATAATGGGAGCTGATTACGCCCCCGTTGATTTTTATTTTTTGAATCTTATAACATTGAACGAAAGAGGCTTGAGCTCTGCAATTATGCTCTTGCCATCCTCTGAGGGAAGTGCGTTAGTGTGCATTGTAACAGTTTCTTTGCCGAATGTGTTTTCCTGCTTGATATCATAACCGTCCATTGAATCGAATGAAACTGCCTTATAGCCATCGAAATCAAGAAGTGAAATATCAAGCTGCACATTTTCTTCCATTGAACGGTTGACGCAGAAAAGTGCTAATTCGCCTTTTTCTTCATCATAAGAAGCAACTGCTTCAAGATAAGGCACGTCTGTGAATTCCTTGCAGTCATATTTAGGGCAGTCAATGATAGGCCTGATTGCATTTCCTCTTGCATATTTTGACATTTCCTTAAAGGGATAGAAAATTGTCTGACGGAAAGCTCCTCCGCCTGTTTTTGTGAAGATGGGAGCAATAACATTGACAAGCTGTGCAAGGCAGGCGATTTTAACTCTGTCTGCATGACGAAGAAGTGTAATAAGCATACAGGCTGTTACGAGAGCATCCTCAAAGTTATAGATATCCTCGAGCTGATTAGGTGCGATCGACCATCTTTCTACAGGTGCACCGTTTGAATGGTACCACACATTCCATTCGTCAAAGGAAAGATTTATCTGCTTCTTTGTGCGCTTCTTTGCCTTGACAAAATCACAGGTGCAGATAACACTGTAAATAAAATCATCAAGCTCCATGCTCTTTGCAAGGAATGAGGGTGTGTCATTGCTATGATTACCGTAATACTGATGAAGGGATATGTAATCAACGTTGTCATATGCAATATCGAGAGTTGTTGCTTCCCAGTCGCCGAAGGTTCTCATGCCTCTGCTTGAGCTGCCGCAAAGCACTGTTTCAATTGAGCCGTCAACCCATTTCATGAGCTTAGCTGCTTCGTTTGCAGTTCTGCCGTATTCGTGAGCTGTTTTAGCGCACATCTGCCAGGGGCCGTCCATTTCGTTGCCCAGACACCAGAGCTTGACACCCCAGGGGTCTTTATAGCCGTTTGCTATGCGCATATCGGCATATTTTGAGCCGCTCTTGTGGTTGCAATATTCAACCAGTGCTCTTGCTTCATCAGGACCTCTTGTGCCGAGGTTGACAGCCATCATAGGTGATGTGCCTGCCTTGCGGCACCATTTCATAAATTCATCTGTGCCGAATTTGTTTGGCTCTGTTACACCCCAAGCAAGCTCAAGTCTTGCAGGTCGCTTGTCAACAGGACCTACACCGTCTTCCCAGTTATAGCCGGAAACAAAATTGCCACCGGGATAACGCACGACGGGTACCCCAAGCTCATTTATCATTTTAATAACGTCCATTCTCAGGCCGTCTTCATCAGCCTCGGGATGACCGGGCTCATAGATACCGCCATAGACAGCTCTGCCGAGATGCTCAATGAATGAACCGAATATTCTTCTGTCAATTTCGCCGATTTTAAGCTCACCGGCAAGTGTAATTTTTGCTTTCATATCTCTTTCTCCTTTTATGAGGTTAACCTAAGTTTAGCATAAAGCAACAATTGTGTAAAGATATAAAACTGAAAATAATGCTCTGTTATTGCAAATCCCTTCGCTCTATGTTAATATATATTTATACTTTTTGATTGCCGTCAAAGGAGGCGCATACTTTATGAAAAAACTGACAGCTTTAGTTTTAGCACTGCCTCTTATCGGCATACCCACAACGGTTGCGGCAGCCAAAACCGATATATTATCAAAGACTGAAGCTTTATGCATATCATCCCCTCTTGATAAGGTGTGGAGCATCAGATCAAGCGACATTCACCCTGAGCTTCGTGCTATAGGCAACGCAGTGAGAATTATTATGCCTCATTTCACCGAAGGCTTTTTTAAGCTGGGAAATTTCTTCATAGACAACTTCTTGTGCGGCACTAATCTTGCTGACGTCACTTACGAAGAAAAATATATTAACCGCGAAGACGGCACTTCACTTCGCATTTGTGTTTATTCACCCAAAGAGAAAAAAGAAAACGTGCCCGGTCTTTTGTGGATTCACGGAGGCGGTTACGGTCTTGGCGCACCTGAGCAGGATTTCTCTTTTGTTGAAAGTTTCGTCAAGGAAAGCGGCTGTGTTGTTGTGGCTCCGGATTACACAAACTCAGTTGATGCCCCCTATCCTGCTGCGCTCAATGACTGCTACAGTGCTCTCAGATGGCTCAAGGAAAACGGTGAAAGCTACGGAATGCGCAGTGATCAGATTTTTGTGGGCGGCAACAGTGCAGGCGGAGGCCTTTGTGCTGCAGTGACGCTCCTTGCAAGAGATAAGGGTGAAATAAACATTGCTTTTCAGATGCCCCTTTATCCCATGATAGACGACAGAATGATAACCCCATCATCGCAGAACAACGATGCACCAATATGGAACACAAAATCAAACGAGCTTGGCTGGAGGCTTTATCTCGGCGAGGCTTACGGCACAGACGATGTTTCAAAATATGCCTCACCTGCCCGTGAAACAGACTACTCGGGTCTGCCACCCACACTGACTTATGTGGGTGATATAGAGCCCTTCACTGACGAAACCGTTCAGTATGTTGAAAATCTTAAAAGTGCAGGGGTCGAAGTTAAATTTAAAATTTTTGAAGGCTGCTTCCACGGCTTTGACCTGTTTTCATTCACCACACCTGCCAAGCAGGCTAAAGAGTTTCTTACTGAGGGCTTTATGTATGCAGTAGAGCATTACACAGCCGAGCAGAATTAAAATAACAAAAGGAGAGATGTTATGAAGAAAAGCGTTTACCTCAGAGGTACCACTGCAAGATATTGGTATAACTTCACAGAGCTTCTTGCTATGGCAATTCTAAAAAGACCCGTTCCCGAGAACGTGACACTGACCAAACGCGTGAAATACGGTGAGGGCAAGGCTCAGTATATCAATTTCCTTATCCCCGATAAAGATAAGGAGGAAAAGAGACCTCTGTTTCTTTATATTCACGGCGGCGGTTTCATTTCAGGTGTAACC
>JAZNUW010000099.1:0-8741 GCA_045592465.1 Acutalibacteraceae bacterium
CATATTTCCGCCAATCCTTTGTTATCATACTCGCAAATCCGCAAGGATTTACTTCGTATTCTGCCTCGCCTTGACAAAAATCTGCTATCAAAAAATCATTGATCTGAAAGTGGATTATTTTTAATGTATTTTTGGATGCTGGAGATGATGAAAGACTCGCGTCTTTCGAGTCGAAGCACCGAAAAGACTTAAAAAGAAACGCTTTCAGGCTGTTTCCGAATTACCTTTGATGACTTTGTGTACTCCGAGAGGCTGAAAAAAGACCAAAACAATACAAAAGCTGTCTGAAAGCACTAATTTCAGACAGCTTTTTTGTTAAATCTCTATATTTTTAGATTAAGCAAAAATAACATTATTATTTCTGTATTGTTGTTCTTGTGCCTTTATCGACAGTCTGAAACCGCGGATTTATTCCGCGGTTTTTGTTTATGCCGGGCAGCTGCGCTGCCCGGCTCATTTGAAGCGTAGCGACAAAACAGGCGATACCCGCAAGTCGGATTTACCGGGGAGGAACTTTGACCCTTTTGAGGGTCAAATACCCTAAGAAAAATCGTTTTCCCTTTCCCGAAACCGATTTTTCTTAGGGTAAACGCGCTTTCGCGCGTTGTTCCTCCCCTGTCCCACATCCGCATACAATCGCGGATTACGATATATTTTTTATGTTTTTTATTGTTTTTTTATTGACAAACAATAATTAATGTGTTATTTTATTGTTGAAATCAGCATTAAGGAGGAATGACAATGAACTACAATCAACATAATCTGTTTACTTCTGAAAGCACAACCGTATCCGCTAAACCGACAGTTCCGAAAGCGACTTTCAAAGACGTAATAGCCGCCCTTGTTGTTTTCGGGGGAATTTTTCTGTTTTCTTTCTTTTCGCTTTTAAGCGTAGATTATGGTGCATATCTCATAGGCTACGTTAAGGCAATCACCTTATTTGCGATATTTTCACTTTCATTTTTTTATGTAAAAAGCAAAAACAAACACTTCAACCCGACAACCTTGTTTTTTACCTTTTGCGGTGTAGCTGTTATACTTCCGTATTTTTTCAGTAATAGCAACCATTTTTTTGCTTTACCTCTTCTTGTGTATCTTATCGGTGCTCTTTGTATAAGCAAAACCGATATTCTGAAAACAAAAAGAGAAAGCTACCGTTATCTGGTGGAAGAGGCAAGAGACATTTTCGTTATTCCTTTGAAGCACCTGTTTTTACCACTAAAAAGCATTTTTAACTCTGTACGCATCAGAACAAACAAAAAAATTAACGGAATTGTCCTTGGTGTTATCCTTGCCATGCCAGTTATTCTGATTCTTTTCAGTCTTCTTGTGTCAGGTGATACCGCATTCGATGCTTTCACCTCGGCTTTTAGCGAAAAAATCTCTGAAATATTCGATAAGCTGATTGATCTTTTAGACAATAATTTCGAGTTCTGGTTTTCCTCTTTCTGGGCCGGCACTATAACACTTGTTTTTGCACCTGCGTTTTTTTCTGCTGCTTTCTGCTTCCGTCACGGTATACAAAAAAATGTGAAAAGTGATTACCTTCATAAAGAACCGCCTTTTATAAAATCTGTACCTGCAAACATAGCAGCCGGTTTTTATCTTTCCGTATGTCTTCTCTATACGGTCTATCTTTTTACTCAGCTTTCTTATCTGTTCGGTGCTTTTTCAGGCAAAATTCCTTTTGCAATTGATATGAGCCTTTCAGAATATGCACGACAAGGCTTTTTTGAAATGAGCATAATTGCCTTTATAAACCTCAGCCTCATCACTGTAGGAGTGCTCTTTGTGAAAAGAAGAACTGACGGCAGAATTTCAAAGCTCTTCAAAGCTATTTTCACCTTTCTATGTTTTTTCACAACTCTACTTGTGATAACAGCCGTCTCAAAAATGGCACTTTATATCACAGAAATGGGTCTTACCCATCTGCGAATTCTTGTTTGTGTAATCGACTTTATTATTCTTGCTACGCTCGTCTGTATTTTCATAAAGCTTTACAAAGACAACTTCCCATATATGAAAATAATCGTAAGTCTTTCCTGCGCGGTATTGAGTCTCTACTGTCTTTTCGGCGACAGTGCTATGATTGCTTCCTACAATACAAACTCTTACCTTGAAGGACGTCACACAGAGCTTGATGTGCTAACAATACACAATGATACCGACAAGTACCACGCCATAATGAATCTTCACAAAGTGGCTGCTGCCGCTCCCGATTCTGATACAGCCTTTGAGGCAAAATATTGGATTGGCTCATTGATTTTATATTCATCAAACTACAGCCTTGAGGGTAAGCTTCAGATGAGCTCTGCAAAGAACCTCCTTACCACCTCAAGTGTTACGGATTTCCTGTTTTGGGAATACGTAAAGGATAACGAGACTTTTTCAAAAGAGTGTCTCAACATTTTCAGAATGTATGATTACGATTACTACGAAGATACTTTTGCATCTATTCAAATATCAGGCACGTTTACCGAAGGATGAATAATTTACACTACACAAAAAAAGACAAGGACAGCTCTCCGAATCGAGCCGTATCCTTGTCTTTTTGCTAATATTTTTACTTATTCACCTTTGCCTCAAGCCTGTAAATCGGCTGACCTAAATCTGAAAATCTCTTTTCATATTCGGTAATGATATTACCCTCAAAGCTACTGTTGTGCAAATCAAGTGAAACATTCTCAAGTCTGAAGCCCTCCGCACTGAGCTCCTGAAGCGAAAACTCAAAAAAGTGCATGTTATCTGTCTTCTGGTGAATATCACCCTCTTCAGTGAGGAGACCTTTGTAAATACTAAGGAAAAATCTGTGTGTAAGACGGTGCTTTCTGTATTTTTCCTTGGGATAAGGGCAGGAGAAATTGAGATAAATAAGCTCCACACTGTTTTCGGGGATGTATTTGGGCAGATATTCTGCAGCACCGCATATGAAGCGTACGTTTTCAAGACCTATGCTCTGTGCCTTTTCAACGGCGCCGACAATAACATTCTTTATTTTTTCAACGGCAATAAAGTTGATGTCGGGGTGGCGCTGTGCAAGTTCGAAAATAAACTGACCCTTGCCGCAGCCGATTTCCATTCTCACGGGGTTGTCGTTGCCGAAGATTTCTTTATAATCGAAAAGCTCCTTTTCTTCGATGGCCTTGTTGAAATCTCTCTCGTCGCTTTTTGTGTCAAGAATATAGCTGCTCACGGCGTCAATGCGCTGGTCGAGATACTTCTTTTTTCTCATTCTCATTGTGGTGAATCCTTCCTTATTTGGGGTTGTGACTATTATAATACCGTTTCGGAGATTTGTCAAAAGTTTCTGAATTAATTTTGCGTTCAAAATATACAAAAACGAGTCTTGTAATTTGTGAAATAAACCTAAAAATTTTTATAACAATGTAATGTTTGTTGACAATTATACCATATAAATTGTATAATCTTCTTGGAGATTTTTGAGAAGACTGAATAAATGCGAAAGGAGAAAAAACGGAAAAATGGATTATAAAAACGCATTGTCGGACAGGAGGAATCCTGCCCCTACACCCGTCAGCCTTCTCGACGAAAACGGCAAGGCTGTCTTTGGCACATTTGACAAGGAATTTCAGCATATCGATCTGATGAAAATCAAGGACCAGTGCTTTCTGCCTGACTTCATGAACTGGTTCCGTTACAGTGAATGGGAAGCAGTGGAGGTTAATTTCACCGACTGCGTGCTTTTATCGGCAATTTGCTTTATGGGCCTTCTCACCACGGCAGTGACCTGCGTTTATGACAAAAAAACAGGCAAGCTCCGTTCGTGGGATAAAACCTATGTTCTCAGCCGCAAGGTTCAGCTTGCAGGTACCCTCATAAACGGTGACACCTCCACACTCAATGACAAGGATTTCACATTTAAGTGCGTCAACAATTTTGAAAAGGGGGAGGCTCACGTTACAGGCTTTGCAGGCAACAAAAAATGCGGCAGTGTTATCTATGACATAAAGCTTAAAAGAGCATGCCTGCCCAGTGTTGTGTGCATACCTTTTGGTGAAAACAAGCCTCTTTACACACAGAAGGATGTCTTTTCGGCAACAGGCTTTCTTGAGGTCGGCGGCAAACGTTATGAGTGCGACAGCAGTACCGTTGCAATAATCGATGACCATAAGGGGTACTACCCCAGAAGGATGCATTATGACTGGGTTACCACCATGGGCAAAAAGATAATTGACGGCAAGGAACAGCATTTCGGCATCAACCTGACAAGAAATCAGTCAATAAATCAGCAGGATTTCAACGAGAATCTTATCTGGTTTGAAGATAAATCCTCAAGACTTCCGCCGGTACGCTTTGAGCATATCTCCTATAACGAGTGGAAGGTCAGAGATGTTTACGGCATGGTTGATGTGGATATCCACATTAAAAACAGATATATCAGACGCGTCAAGGCGTCGCCTGTTATGAATGTCAAATATCATATCGTTTACGGTGAGCTCAGCGGCTTTGTTGTTGATGAAGACGGCAACAAATGGTGCCTTGACGGCATGGCGGCAATAGGCGAGGATAAATCTATGCTTTATTGAGTTAATCAGACCGAAGGGTCACAAATATAAAACTACGGAGGAAAACATTATGAAAATCTTTAAAAGAACACTCTGTCTTGTTCTTTGTCTTGTTATGGCGTTTTCGTCAATGGTTATTGTCGGCGCTGAAGACACAAATGAAGTCACAGGCTTCACACAGGAGGATATGCTCAAGGTCAGAGGCACAAAAATCGTGAATCAGAAGGGCGAAAAGATTCAGCTCAAGGGCATAAACCTTGGTGCATGGCTTATATTCGAAGACTGGCTCACACCCTATGAAACAAAAGAGGCTGCCGACAACTATGAGGTTATCGAAATCCTCATCGAGCGCTTCGGTGTTGAAAAGGCATATGCCGCCCTTAATCAGTATTATAAAAACTGGATAACAGAGGAAGACCTTGACAATATCAAGGAAATGGGCTTCAACTGTGTTCGTGTACCTTTCTGGTACCGCAACTTCTACTACGGTGATACAATGGATACAAAAATCCTTGACGAAAACGGCGAATGGGATTTCTCAATTCTTGAATGGGTAGTTGAAGAATGCTCAAAGAGAGAGATTTATGTTGTGCTTGATATGCACGGTGCACCCGGCTTCCAGGGTAACGCAGGTCACGCAGGCAAGCTTAATTCCTGCACTCTTTATGACGACACCGAGGAAGGAGAATACAACCGCAAAATGACAGAAGAGCTCTGGGCAGGCATCGCTGCAAAGTTCAAGGGCAACCCTGCAGTGGCTATGTATGACCTTCTCAACGAGCCTATGTGTGAGGTCAATGCAAGTGAATTTGACCGCCGCGCAAACAACACAGCCATTTTTGCACGTCTTTATAACGCAGTGCGCAAGGTTGACCCCGACCACATTATCACACTTGAATCCATCTGGACAGGTCTGGGACTTCCCCACTCATATCTTCAGGGCTGGAAAAACGTTGTTTATCAGGTGCATTTCTATGAAACTTCAGACATCGTTTTCACCTTCTTCTGCATGATGGCTAAGATGTGGCACTTCAACGTTCCCATGATGATGGGTGAATTCTATCCCCGTGAAGCAACCACCTGGGCAAACTGCTTCAGAACACTCAACTTCTGCGGCTATCATTGGTTCCTGTGGACCTACAAGGCAGCCAACCACGGTATGTGGGAATCAGACTGGTGCATGTACGGCGCAAAGGACGGCTTCCACAGAGCTAAGATTGCCTCAGCTTCTTATGAAGATATTCTCGATGCATGGAGCGCAGAAAGACTCAACACCTCCACAGGCTTCCAGAATACAGGCCACTATGAGAAGAATGTAGCAGAATATATCAAATAATATGTACGCGACAAAGGCGGCGGTGAAGTTAGAAGCTTCCCGCCGCTTAAGACTTATAGATATATTTTGTTATGCAAAATATATGTTGACATTCAATAAAGCTTATGCTATTATGAAATTGCAGATAAATTAACCTTAAAGGAGGAATTACCGTGAAGAAAATCATCACCCTTGTTCTTTGCTTTGTTATGCTGGTGGCAGCTTTGCCTGTGGCGGCTTTCGGGGAAGGTGAGGCAAGTGTAGTTGTCACTCCCACAGAGGCCTTCAGTGTGGATAATATTCCTTTGTCTTTGCAGGAAATTGAAACGGTGATGTTTCGATATGATGCCTTTAATCTCAATAGTTCTATGATGGATTTTGACGTTAAAGTGCGCCTCTCTGACGGCAGTGAGCACTCTCTCAATAAGAAAAATCCTTTTGACATATCCTATTACGATTATAAGAGTTATGAAGATTATATTGCCGCAGTCGAAGAAATTCAGCTGGGGCTCAGGGAAGAATACGGTGGTAAGCCGGTTGCCTTTGGAAGTGCTTATGTTAAAAAAGCGGATTATTATGAAGCTAAGAAAGAAAACCTTGATACGATACGTGTTTGTGTCAGTGTAAAGGTGTATGAATATAACAGCACAAACGGCAAGTATGCCGCCGGCGCATCCCGTGAGTTTTATTTTGAAAAGGAATGCGTTCCGTACTATTACAAACTAACTCCTGTTTCAGGTCTGCCCGATTATTTTGACAGAACAACAGGCCGTATTGACTTTAGTAACACAGTCTTTGAAATAGACTGCTATGACGGAACAAAAAAACAGGTGAGAGTTGAACGTGCTTCCACAGAAAGCTCATCGAATGATTATGAGCTTGACGGCAAAAAACTGGAATACAGAATGTATTCAGGCAGCAAAACCGTTTCAATTACCTATTATGACTGCCAATATATGTGGGATGTTGCTACTGTCAAGGAATTTCCGCCGTCAAAAATTAAGATTGAGGAGTGTGTTTTTGAGGGTGACAAGCTTAAAGAAGTTGCATATACCGTTACGGGCTCTTACAATCAGCAGTATAGCTTCAGAAAGGAGTTTTCACCCGACAGTGAAGTCATTGACACCTTTGAGGGAAATGAAGTGTGCATTGCACAGAGCAAGCTTTCACGCTTTTGTAGCAAGGTGACAGTTGATATAGGCGGTAGTCAGGCGCAGACAATTTATGCCCATGAGTTTGACAGCTTCTTTATGAATCTTTTTGCAAAAATTGCTTTGTTCTTTCAGATTCTTAAAACCATATAAGGAGAAATTGCCATGAAGAAAACAACAAGTCTTATTCTTTGCTTAATTATACTGTTTGCAGTCTTGCCTGTGACGGTTTTTTCAGCGGATGAAACAGAATTGCCCGTTGAAGTGGTGGGAGTAAAATGTACAGATAACAGACCGGTTTCATTCAAAGAGGTATGGGCGCATAATACCGACGGTTGGCCATTCTTTTTGGCCTATTCAAACATAACATATAATTTTGAGGTTTTGCTTTCAGACGGAACCTCATGCTTTGATAAAGTCGAGCGGCCAGAAATTGCTCCTGCTTCTGATGTGGCGGGTCATGCTTTAGCAAACACTGATGCAAAAACGCAGACTAAAAAAGTGGGTGTATTTTGTGAGCCTTATGTTTTAAAGCAGGATTGTCTTGATGCAGTGGCTGAGGGCAGAACGACAGTACCTCTTCATGTTATAGTGCATTTTTCATATTATGACGATGAGGGGAAAATGCACCCGAAGGAATACAGATTCACTACCGAAAAAGAAATTGCACCTTCCTTTGCCGAAATAACTCCTGTTTCGGGATTGCCTGACTGTATATATGAAGGTTCATACCGTGTCGATTTTGATAATGCTGTGTTTGAGATAAAGCTTTATGACGGCACTGTAAAGCAGGCAAAGGTTGAGGCTTTTGCGAATCATTATTCAAAGAAAAACTATTTTATAGACGAAGATCAATTCAAATATCATGTGAACGAGAAAAACAGAACAATAAAAATAACATATCTTGATGCTGAGTATACTTACAGTGTTAATGAAATCAAGGAGTGTCCTTTCAGCGCAGTGAAAATAACCGACTGCAAATTTGATGGCGATTGCCTTAAGGAAATTTCTTATGAGCTGACAAAAAAAGACGGAACAACCACACTTTACACAAAACAAATTGAAAATTCCTATCCTGATATTGACAGGGAAGTTGATTTTGTTGAAGGGTATGCCGTTGAGATTTATACATATTCACAGAAAAATTGGAGTACTGTCGGCGTGAGCATTACAAAGGATATATCTGATAAGGATATTTATGCCCATGAAATGGAAAACATATTTGCAACTTTGTTTGCAAAAATATATGTCGCTTTGCTTCCTATATATGCAAGAATAACAGGAGCATATTATTAATATCAGACAAAATAAATACCGCACCTCTTTTCGGAGTGCGGTATCTTTGTACCCTATCATTATTTATTTTTATTATATATTGCCATAAGACCCTTGAGCAGCAAATCTTCATCGAGAATGATTTCATTTTTGCAAAGGGGAGTGATCACGCCTGCTATGCCGCCGGTGGCAATAACGGTGCATTTTTCGCCCAGCTCTTCATTGATGCGCTCAATGAGGCCGTCAAGCAGACCTGCATTACCGTAAAGCATACCGCTTTTAATACAGTCAATTGTGTTTGAGCCGATA
Organism: Acutalibacteraceae bacterium; assembly: GCA_045592465.1. Classification (GTDB taxonomy): domain Bacteria; phylum Bacillota; class Clostridia; order Oscillospirales; family Acutalibacteraceae; genus UBA6857. The sequence continues at coordinate 8,577 of JAZNUW010000099.1, forward strand.
ACCTTCTTAGGCTTTTCAAAGGCGATCTTGCTCAGAAGTGAGGTTCTTGAAATGAGGGCATCGTGTGAAATAGCCACACCGGGAACAATCATACCGCCGATATATTCCTTCTTGCTGTTTATAACAGAAAGGGTGGTTGCAGTGCCCATATCAATAATAATCATA
>JAZNUW010000100.1:0-12741 GCA_045592465.1 Acutalibacteraceae bacterium
AATTCAACGGATTTTTGCCGTAACTGTTTGTTATATCGGAATAAATATAATCAAGGTTGATATACATTCCCTTGCAGAAATAATTACCTATACCCATATATTGTCTTTCAAATGAATATTCCTCATAAAAGCTTTTTAATCTTCCACGCTGACCTGCTATGTATGTTATTAGATTTGCACTACCCGCAGAAACGCCCAAACAATATTCAATATCAATAGAATTATCGAGGAGAAAATCAATAATACCGCTTACATAGTTTCCTCTTAAACCGCCGCCGATATCCATAATCCCAACCATAATACACCACCACAAATTCTTTTTTCTATCTGTTTACAAATTCTTATTTGTCGAGTTGATTATATCACACGCACTATTGATTTGCAACGGTTGAAGGTTAACAAAAAATCAAGGCGAAGCCTTGTATGTAATCCGTATTTAACGATATGCAATCACGATACACCGTGGATGTCATCATTTCATAAAATGTATGTAATCAATCCGAAGGAGAAGTGATGCCATACGCCTACGGCGATTACATACACGCTACGCATGATTACATACCAATCCTTCGGATAAAAAAAACGACAAGCTTCTTTCGAAACTTGTCGTTTTTTTGGCTGCGGAACTAGGATTCGAACCCAGACAAACAGAGTCAGAGTCTGCTGTGCTACCCTTACACAATTCCGCAACGAACATTTGATATTATACACATAGCAATAAGGATTGTCAATAGTTTTTCGAAAGTTTTTTCAATTTTTCTGCAAAATTTTAAGGCGGAGATCAATCCTCCGCCTTAGTTTCTGTGAGAGTATTTTTATTTATCCATAGTGCTTAATTTTGCCTTGAGCACCGGCATCCAAAGACCCGCCTGCACTGTTCTGTGGTCGAAGCCGCACTGCTTTGCCTGCTTGGTATCTATCCAGTCACTGAAGCAGTTTCTGTCTTTTGTATCAGAAAGATAGCTGAGAATTCTGCCGGAGAAAAGATCAGCCGTCTTCTTTGTTTCATCAAGGCAGGCAGCCCAGAGCATCCAGTCTGTTTTTGTGAATGAACGTCTGTAATCAAGAGGTACACCGTAAGCATTAAGCTCCTTATGATATTTATCAATTTCAGCCTTATAAAGCTCCTTGGGGAAAAGAGCAAAACCGAAGAGAATATCCCAGACCATATTGTACTTAAGGCTCCATGTGTCGCCCTTATCAACACTGAAGGGAAGATGTCCGCCGTCAGTTTTGCTGCAGACTGACATAAGTTCGTTGGCATAAGACTGTGCTATAGCACCGTAATCACTGCCTATCTGAAGCTCTTCACAGATTTTGCCAAAGCAGGCAAGACCCATAATACCCTTGATAGCGAGGTTGACATTCTTTTTGCTGTGACCTGCAAAGTCATCTGTGCAAAGCTGATTATCGAGCACAACGCCCTTTTCTTTAAGATATTTTGCCCATATGCTGAGTGTATAGAAATGCTCCGTAAGGAAATCTGTATCCTTTGTCATTATGTAGTAAGCATAGCTCATAATAAGCATATTGCCGCATTCCTCAACGGGCATCTGGAACTGAGGCATATATATGGAAGTGGATTTCTGCTTATAAATTGTTTTATAGCTGAATTTATGAGGCACCAGGTGCTGATGAGGCTTGAGAGCATAAACCTGACCGCAGGCGAGAGGATATCTGCCTATGTCATGGGGAGCAAACTCTTCATTCCACAAATCGCTGTTTGCAAAATAGAATATGCCTGTCATCATAGCCTTAACAAGCTCGGGAGCATATAAAAGGAACATCGGCACTGCAGGATATGACACGTCAACTGTGTTGATGCAGCCGTTTGAGTGACATTCCTTTGACATATAAAGAAGCTCACCCTTGCCGTTTCTGACAAGCTTATGGCCTGCAAAAATCTGTCTGACTGCAGCAGAAAGCATCATCTGATATTTTTTGCCGAACGGCTTTGCGTCACCGAGAATTGTCTTTTCCCAGGTCTGCACTTTCTCAAGAAGCTCTTCTCTGTTTTCCTTGAAGTACTTCATAGCCTGAGCAATATCACTGAATTTCTCTGTCCACACGCCTCTGAGGTACTGACCAAAATAGTTGATAGAGTAAATATCGTCATAGGCAATCACAGTGCTGAAAAGAACCTTCTTTATGCCGCTCGCACTTGCAACTGATCTGATACCTTCCTTGCAGGCACTGTTTTCCTGACCTAAAAGGCACACATAACCCCAGTCGGCAGCGTACTCATCACCTGAATCATTGAGAGGACTCTGCTCATAAAGACCCATTTTGACAAGCTTTGTACCCTCGAAATTATCTGTGTATTTCGTAACAGGCTTATTTTTCTTGCCCTGACACATTTCTTTATAGGCAGTGAATTCCACACTCACATCGTGCTTTTTGCCGTCAAGGGTTGATATTGTTGTGTCAAGATATGCACAGGGTGTGCTGAAAAGCTGAAAATCATCCATCAGGAAGGGAGTCCAGGTTGAGAACACAAGACGGATTTTTTCATTTTCGAAGGTATATGAGCTGACAAGAGGTCTGATTTCCACGTTTGTCTGAGGAAGCACTTTCTCCTTGCCCACACCTAAAAAGCGATAAGTTTCACCGTCAACGGTAATTTTGCCTTCAAGCTTTTTTCTGATGCCGCACCATAAATATGTGTCACCGTCGGTGAGCTTGTCGCTTCTTGACCATATACTGAAATGGGGGTCTATTGTTGCTATGGGATATGCGGGAAGTTTCATAATGTAATCTCCTTTAGTCTTAACTTATGCAATAAGAAGTTCTCTTGAATAAACGAAGAATATGCTTGCTGCCAGAAGCACCTGAGCAGTATAATATGTGACGATATTAACTATTCTCATCATTGGCTTGGTAGGCTCTTCAGACTTGAGAATGAAAAGAAGAATAATATCCGAAATGAAAAACAGTGCTGCACCGAGAAGTACCGTAACAGTTATCATAACCATATGGTCGTTTGTACCGTAAGCGATTTCACCGATTGCAAGTCTGGCAGCCTTGACAAGCATAGCCATAAGCATAGCGCCGTAAATTGCTGCAAGAGCAACTAAGTGAGGTCTTATGGTATGGTTCTTCTTTCTTATGAGAACATAAACTGCAACAATAAGCTCTAAAACAACAATTGCAAGAATCTCATACCACTCGAAAAGATTTGAGCCGGGATAAGTTGTGTAAATTGCTCTCTGGAAAGCCATAATGTAGAAAATATGACCCGTAAAGAAGGCTATAACACCAATAACATAGGGATAAATAACCTTAGTAAGTGCGTGAAGAAGCAGGTCGCCGATTGCACCCAGAATAAGGCCCCACACTATATAATCAGCATAGAGAGTGTTGTTGCCTGAGCTCTTCATTGCAAACACACCGCACAGACAAAACAGAAGCGAACAAACTGTTTTTGTTGCAAAGGAATTCTTGCATTTGCCGGGCAGATAAAACTTAAGGAATATCGGCACAAAAATCACTTCAAGCACAACGCATATAATAAACAAAATCTTAAACATAATTTTTCTCCTTATAAAGTCAAACTGTATTAATTCTTCTTGAATCTGTGATTTCCGGCACCGTCAACCTTAATCTTGCCTCTCTGCACTGCATCAACAAGAGGCATAAGGTGCGGAATTGCACGGCTGACAGCATTTGAGAAAACAGGCTGCTTGATAATATCCTTGACCGTATCTTTAAGGCTTTCACCTATTACTGCCGCATTGGGCATAGAAGACGGACGCATGATAACATTGTCGCCGTTAAACTTGAAATGAATGATTCTCTCCGACACAGCTTCAACACAGCGGATATGAACCTCAAGCTCGTTTTCACTGTTCCAGCAGCCTGTTGCACAGGTTGTGAAGGGCATCGTGCCCAGAACCACACTGTCCCAACGGTATTCGCCGTCAAGACCTATTGCAATGCTGTTGATTTCGTCACCCTCTGACCAGCTCATCTGCATATCGTTTTCGCGGAAAGAGAATGTAACGTTACTGATGTTACCTGCCTTATCAGCTGAAACAAACATAGCCGGCAGGGGTACAACACTGACAGGATAGCCGATTGCATTGACAACAACAGGCTTTCTGAACTTGATTTTTTTGCCTTCAATTCTGCTCTCAAGAGCAAGATTTCTCGGCTTGGGAGCAAGCTTCGGGAAGGCGGGAGCAGCTATGGGTGTGGTTTCAGCAGTTTCATCTGCATCAATAAATGCCTTGGGGAAGTGATTCCAGATAACATCACGCATGCCCTGTTCATCGATTTCACCTGCTGTCATTGTCAGGCAGGCATCAAGATCTTCAAAAACGATGCCGAACTGGCAGAACATACCGTCTGCACGGTAGGAGTTTTCATAGCCTGCATTTCTCCAGAAGCAGTAGCCATAGCCGACAACAGAGTCGCGTGTGTCACTTGTGCCGGTGTTATCTGCATGATAAGCAGTGGCTTCCCTGACCCAATGCTCGGGAATAACCTGCTTGCCGCCGAATTTGCCCATCTGCTGATAGCAGTATGTGAACTTGGCAAGATCCTCGCCTGTGATCATAAGACCCCAGCCGCCTGCTTCAATACCGCTGGGACATTTTTCCCAGAAGGGATCTTCCATACCAAGAGGCTCAAAAAGTCTGGGTCTTAAATAATCTATAACGCTCATGCCTGTCAGCTTGTGGATGCAGCAACAAAGCAGATACATATTTTCACTTATGTAAAGGAATTCGGTACCGGGCTCTGAAATCCAGGGAGAATCCATAATATCTCTGAACCAGCGGTCCTTTGTTCTGTCAAGAAAAACGCTGACACTTTTGCCGCTTCTCATAGTGAGAAGGTCTTCAATAGTCATTTCTTCAAGATATTCATCGTGCTTATCTGTTCTTGCCTCAGGGAAAATGTCAACAAAGCGGGTGTCAACAGTGAGATATCCCTCATCAACCGCAAAGCCGATTGCAGTTGAGGTGAAGCTCTTTGAAACAGAATACATCATATGTCTGTGCTGAGGTGTGAAGGGATCTCTGTAAATCTCACAGGCAATTTTGCCGTGACGGATAACAGTGATTGAATGAAGCTCTCTGCCTTTTTCAATGCATTCATCAATAAAAGCCTGAACTTCCTTTGAACAAACACCGACTGATTCAGGTGTTGCTGCGTGTTCGAGCCAATTGCTCTTGTTTTTTGACATAATTATTTCCTCCTTTATATTGCTCAAATGCACCTTATCTCTTTTTCTCCTTCTGCATTTTGTAAACATATATCTGTGCCGCTAAAATAAGTGAGCCCACGAGCACTGCGGCAATAACCTTGCCCGGGGTTATATTAAGCGCACCCTTTTGTGTGTCTTCGCCCTCTGAAAGGGTCAGATTGTTTATTGCGAGCTGAAGAACTGAATGTGCACTTTGCAGCTCATCGCAGGCAGCCACTCCGCCCGAAACAAGTCCTTTTGCTCTTTCTATGCCGTCTCTGAGATTTTCTCTGCTGACACGGGAATAGCCTTCAGCATTTATGCTCTCAGCCTTTTCTAAAAGGAGGCTGAGCTGTTCTTTCAGCACACGCGAATTATTTCTGTATGCGATAAAAGAGTCAAGATTATTGGTTTCTATTATGCTGAAATTCTTTTTTATCAGATCATTCCAGCCGTCTTCACTGTCACTTCTCTGTCCGCATAAATCCGGGTTATACATAGGTGCAACGGCTCTCGTGCCTTCACGTGAAGCATAATTGCCATAGCAATATGCACCGTACATAACATTAAAATAGTTTTTGCTCTGAAGCTGAACGGCAGGCATATAATTAAGCTTTTTCACAAAGCTCTGCACTGTGAAAATGTTAAAGCTTGAGCAGACACCTATAACGACAGGCTCCTGCTCTTTTGAAGAAACCCAGGTGTTTATGCTTTTTGCGCTGTCTTTAATCCTCAGCCATACCCTTGACAGTGCGTTTTCACTTCTTGCGAGATTATAGACCTCATCCTTAAGTGAAATGTCAAAATCAAGAATCAGCACACCTTCTTCAGGCAGAAGAGTCAGCATTTCTTTAAGGGTTGTGCCCTTCACCTCAACAGCATTTTCACTGCAAAGCACAAGCTCACCGCCACCGTCTTTCATAATGTTAACACTGACAAAATCTGCACCTTTTTCAAAGGCAGATAAAACAGCCTCTTTTGAATTCTGCTCATATAAAGCTGTGTCACCTCTGTAGGCAATGCACATAACCTCTTCAGGCGGATAAAAGGCCTCGGAGCCTTGCGCTGACACTGTGAAAGGAGCCAGGCAGATAAGGCAGACCAATATAAGCAGAATTGTGTTTATTTTCTTAGTCATATCTAAACCTTTCGGGAATTATCATATATAGTTAATGATAACATAAATACAGCTGATTGGCAATATTTTTTGGTGATATTTTTCTTACATTTTCATAACAATGATGTCATAATTTCACGTCAACTCTGTTATTTATAATTATAGTCTCATTTGTCACAACTGAGTCAACAGCAATTACATTCACGCCCCTATCGGCAGCCCTTGTCAGAGCCTGAGAAAAATCAGGGTCATTATCCTTGCTGGGTGTGAAATAAAGCACATTTTCCATTTGTATGACAAAGATAATATATGCCTCATAGCCCTCATTCATACAATCAATAAGCTCGTTTATGTGTTTTGTACCTCTCAGTGTGGGCGCATCGGGAAAAATAACAACACCGTTTCTTTCAAGCGTCACTCCCTTGACCTCAATAAAAGCTTTTTTATCCTCATATTCACAGTAAAAATCAAAGCGCGACTTTTTATAGGTGCTCTCAGCCTTAAGTAGCTTTATATTCTGAAACAGCCCGCCGCTTTTAAGCCACTCCCCCACCATTTTATTCGGAGCCTGAGAATCCATGTTGACAAGCCTGTCACCTTTTCTGACAGTGACAAGTGAATATTTATATTTTCTTTCAGGGTTGTTGCTTTCTTCAAGATAAACCTCTGCACCCTCCACAAGCAGCTCGCGGCATCTGCCTGTGTTTTTGACATGGCAGGCAATTTCTTCGCCGTCAACATTCACATAAGCCACAAATCGGTTAGGACGGCTGATAAATGTGGCCTTTTTTATTTTATCATACTTCATTTCTTTCCTCACAAAACTAAAGTGAGTCTGCAAAACCTACAGACTCACTAATTTTAAAATATTATCTTTTCGCTGTCAATATCAACTAAAAAATTCTTCAGCAAATCTGACAGTTTCCATAGCATCCTTTGCGTAATGAGAAGCACCTATCATATCAGAAAATTCCTTTGTCAGCACAGCTCCGCCAACAACGGTTACGGTTTCGGGGAGATTTTCGTTTATCAGCTTCACAGTTTCAGCCATAGCCTCTGTTGTGGTTGTCATAAGAGCACTAAGACCCACCAGCTTCACGTTTTTGGCCTTGGCTGCTTCAAGCACCTCAGAGGGAGCAACGTCCTTGCCTAAATCTATAACCTCATAGCCGTAATTTTCGAGCAGAGTCCTGACAATATTTTTGCCTATATCGTGAATATCACCCTTGACCGTTGCAAGAATAATTCTGCCCTTGCTTTCATTTTTGCCCTCAGGCATTGCTTCTTTAACAGCTTCAAAGGCCTTCGAGGCAGCCTCTGCACTCATAAGAAGCTGAGGCAGATACATTTTCTTTTCTTCAAATCGCTTGCCTACTGTGTCAAGTGCAGGCACAATTTCTTCATTGATAACACTAAGGGCATCCTTATGCTGAAGGCTCACCTTTGCGGCAGAGTACGCGTCGGGCTTTATGCCCTTGATAATGGCTCTTTCCAGCGCGCCGAAATCATCTTTTTCTGCGCCTTTGTTCCCGCCGCTGACAGTCACCGTTTCGGTTTTGTTGTTTTCGGCAAAGTTTATATAATTCATGCAGCCCTTATCCTGACCCGAGAGAGCAAGATAGGTGTGATAGCTTCGCATCATAGCCACACTGTAGGGATTCATAATTGCACAGTCGAGGCCGGCACCAAAGGCCAGTGCAGTGAAAAGCGCATTGATATTTTCTCTGTCGGGCAGACCAAAAGAAATATTTGACACACCCAGACTGGTTTTTAGACCAAGCTTTTCTTTGATAAGGCGCACACTTTCGAGAGTGATTTTTCCGCTTTCGTCGTCAGAAGACACGGTCATGGCAAGAGGATCAACAATTATATCCTTTTTGTCAATGCCGTATTTTTCACATTCCCTGACTATCTTTTCGGCTATGGCGCATCTGCCCTCGGCTGTGTCGGGAATTCCCTTTTCATCAATTGTGAGGGCTATTAATGTGCCGCCGTATTTTTTAACAAGAGGCAGAACTGCATCCATACTTTCCTGCTTGCCGTTAACGGAATTTATAAGAGGCTTGCCGTTATAAATACGCATAGCTTTTTCGAGTGAAGAAGCCTTCACACTGTCAAGCTGCAAGGGCAAATCGAGAACACTCTGCAGTTCTTTGACGGCAGTAACAAGCATTTTATCCTCATCAATTTCGGGCAGACCCACATTCACGTCAAGAATGTGCACACCCTTTTCCTGCTGCGACACGCCCTCATTTATAATATAGGCAATATTGTTATCACGAAGCGCCTGCTTGAATTTTGACTTGCCTGTAGGGTTGATTCTTTCACCTATAAGCACAGGTGCTCTGCCGATTTCAACTGCATGAGTGTAAGAGGACACCATTGTTATATTCTTTTTTTCGGGAGCTTTATAAGGAATATCCCTTGTCTTTTCCACTACCTTTTTAATATATTCGGGAGTGGTGCCGCAGCAGCCACCGAGAATGCTTACATCCATTTCAGCCATTTTCACAGCATAGTCTGCAAATTCGTCTGCCGTAATATCAAAAACGGTTTTGCCGTTTTCGGTTCTTGGCATACCTGCATTAGGCTGCACAATAACAGGCAAGGATGCATATTCCATATAGTCTTCAGCCACAGCAAGCATCTGCCCGGGACCCAGTGAGCAGTTCATGCCTATAGCATCAACGCCAAGGCTTTCAAGCATGGCTATCATAGCCTTGGGGTCAGCACCTGTCATAAGCTTTTTGTTTTCGTCAAAAACATTGCTGACAATTATGGGCAGATCACAGCTTTCCTTTGCGGCAATAACTGCAGCCTTGGTTTCATAGCAGTCGTTCATTGTTTCGATTATAACAAGGTCTGCGCCGTACTTTGCGCCAAGACTTATGCTCTCTGAGAAAAGCTCAACTGCTCTTTCAAAGCTCATATCGCCGAGTGGCTCGAGCATTTTGCCCAGAGGACCCACATCAAGCGCGGTAAAGCAGTCTTCTCTGCCGCTTTCTTTAAGTGCATCCTTTGCATTTTTTATGGCAGCGGCAATTATCTGTTCAAGGTTGTCAAACTTCAGTGAGTTTGCACCGAAGGTGTTGGTGGAAATAATATTGCTGCCTGCATTAAGATAGTCAAGGTGAATATTTTTCACTGCCTCAGCATGGGTAATATTCCATAATTCAGGCTTTTCACCGGGCATAAGACCTGCTGCCTGCAGAAGGGTACCCATGCCGCCGTCAAAGTATAAGCGCTGTTTTCCGATTAAATCTCTTATGTTCATATTATCATCCCTTTATTCCAATAAATGCAGTCACACTCTTTTTAGGTGACATCATAAGTGAATCGTTTAAAGCTATGCCCAGCTTTCTGTGAGCATCGAGAAAGGTGAGTATATCCTGCTGATAAGAAAGGCTCACACCGCCATAACCGGGAGAAAAACGGGGCTTGGATGCTCTTTCACCAACTGCACAGGCATTGACCTCATCGCACCACACCTCTATGGCAGAGGAGGCTATGCAGTCACACACCATTCCCTCAACAGCCGAAAGTGCAGAGCACCTCATAATAAGACGGTCTGTGCTCACACCTGCCGTTGCAGCAAATATAACCGCACTGCTGCAACCCGACATATTTTTATAAAGATTATCATTTTCAATTCTGCAGAAGCCGAAATCTACTATACCGTTTTCAAGGGATACAGGCACTTCTCTGTAAACTGCTTTGTAATCTGCCTCTTTTTTGAAAAGCTCAAGACATTCACCGTAAATTTTTTCAAGAGCTTCGCTTTTCACTTCACCCCTGTAGCCCATATAACGGCAGGCTTCTCTTTTGTCAGGCTCAATTTCATTGCCTTTTTTGCTTATAAAAACAAGACTGTCATTCATAAAAATTCCTCTGTATCAAAAAGCACATACGGCGGGACATATAATCCCGCCTGAGTTTATTATTTAATTATAGCTGAAACATTATCCTTTATTGCCTTTGCAATATCAGGCTTATTCATAGAATAAACATGCACTGCATTTATACCGTTTGCATAAAGGTCAATTATCTGCTGGGTTGCATAGGCAATGCCTGCCTGCTTCATTTTTTCAGGGTCATCACCGTATTTATCAACTATTCTGCAGAAGCGCTGAGGCAGCGCCGAGCCTGAAATGCGGCAGATTCTCTTTATAGATTTCGGATTTGTCACAGGCATTATTCCGGGCACAACGGGCACATCTATGCCTGCTTCTCTTATACGGTACATAAAATTGTAAAGTATATCGTTATCGAAAAACATCTGTGTAACAAGGAACTCTGCGCCTGCGTCAACCTTTTCTTTAAGATAACGTATATCGTCAAAGGAGGTTTCGCTCTCAGGGTGACTTTCGGGATAGCATGCCGCGCCTATGCAGAAGCCTCCGTAGGCCTTGATTTCGCGCGTAAGCTCGCTTGCATAGTGATAGTCAAGGTTATCCTTTGACATTCCCTCGGGCATATCTCCGCGAAGAGCCAGAATATTTTCTATGCCCTTTTCTCTGAGCGTGTCAAGCTGAGCCTTTATCTCTGCCTTTGTTGAAGAAACGCAACTCAGGTGGGCAAGGGCAGGTACACCGCAATTTTTTTCAAGATTTTCTGCAATATTGACAGTGAATTCACTTGTGCCACCCCCTGCGCCATAGGTTACGGACATATATGAGGGTGAAAGCAGAGCAATTTCTTCAGTTGCTGTTTTAACACTGTCAAAGGCATCGCTTGTTTTGGGAGGAAAAACCTCGAAGGAAAGGGAGGGCTTATCCCCTGTAATAATATCAATAATTTTCATTTAATCATCTTCTTTTCAAAATGAGAAATAATTCATAATTAGTTCTTAAGTGAGTGCATGGGTGCAGGAATTCTGCCGCCCCTCATAATAAAGTCAGCTGATGAAAATTCGTGCACAGGCATAACGGGTGCTGAGCCTAAAAGACCGCCGAATTCAATAATTTCGCCGACCTTCTTGCCCATGGCAGGAATAATTCTCACTGCAGTGGTCTTTGTGTTCACAACACCGATTGCTGCCTCGTCTGCAATAATGGCAGAGAGAGTTTCAGCAGATGTGTCACCGGGTACGGCTATCATATCAAGACCTACCGAACAGACACAGGTCATAGCCTCAAGCTTATCAAGAGTGAGCGCATTTTTAAGCACCGCCTCAATCATACCCTCGTCTTCACTAACGGGAATAAATGCACCTGAAAGACCGCCTACGTGGTTACTTGCCATTACGCCGCCCTTTTTCACTGCGTCATTGAGCAGTGCGAGTGCAGCTGTTGTGCCGTGAGTACCGCAGACCTCAAGACCCATCTCTTCAAGAATTCTTGCCACACTGTCGCCCTTTTCGGGTGTGGGAGCAAGTGACAGGTCAACTATACCGAAGGGTACGCCGAGTCTTCTTGAAGCCTCTGAAGCCACAAGCTGACCCATACGGGTAATCTTGAAGGCTGTTTTCTTTATTGTTTCAGCCACCACATCAAAGGGCTGACCCTTGCATTTCTGCAGTGCGTGATAAACAACACCGGGACCGCTTACGCCAACGTTGATAACGCATTCGGCTTCGCCAACACCGTGGAAAGCGCCTGCCATAAAGGGATTATCCTCAACTGCATTGGCAAAGACAACCAGCTTTGCACAGCCGAAGCCACCCTTGTCGGCAGTCATATTGGCTGTTTTCTTGATGATTCTGCCCATAAGAGCAACTGCGTCCATGTTGATGCCTGCCTTGGTGCTTGCAACACTGACACTTGAGCAGACCCTCTCAGTACTTGCAAGAGCAGAGGGAATTGAATTGATAAGATTGATGTCACCCTTGGTCATGCCTTTATGTACCAGGGCAGAGAAACCGCCGATGAAGTTTACGCCCACCTTGTGAGCCGCCTTATCAAGAGCAACGGCAATAGGCGTGTAATCTGTTTCCTTGCAGGAAGCAGCAACCAATGAAATAGGAGTGACGGAAATTCTCTTGTTGACAATGGGAATGCCGAATTCCTTTTCTATGGCCTCACCTGTTGCAACAAGGTTTTCTGCAAGACGGGTGATTTTGTCATATATCTTTTTAGCTGTTACCTCAACACTGTCACTGCAACAGTCAAGCAGTGAGATGCCCATAGTGATTGTTCTGACATCAAGGTGCTGATGGTCTATCATATCAATAGTGGAAAGTATTTCTTTCTGATTATGCATATGTGTCACCTCAAATCTTGTGCATAAGATCGAAGATGTCTTCTCTCTGAATTCTTATGTTAAGACCCATTTCCTCGCCCTTAGCCTTAAGGCTGTCGCTGAGAGTTGAGAAATCAACAGTGCTTTCAGTTAAATCCACAAGCATTGTCATTGTGAAAAAGCCTTCCATAACTGTCTGGCTGATGTCAAGAATATTGATTTTGCAGGAAGCCAAAAGTGTGCAGACCTCTGCAATAATACC
>JAZNUW010000101.1:0-6314 GCA_045592465.1 Acutalibacteraceae bacterium
AAATTGATAATAATAAGCACAAGTATTCCAACCAGAGCAACCGAGCCTTTAATAAGATTTATACTTCCGAGCAGGGATGAATATGCCTCGCTTATCGACGAGCCTACAACGGGAATCAGCGAACTAATAAGAAAACGGATTCCTTTGACCGATAAAGTATCAACCGACGTGCTGAGAATATTCTTTATGCTGAGAAATCCTGTAAACATGCATGAAAAAAAGCCCAGAACAAGACTGATTATCTTATTTATTGAATTGATAATTCTTGCAGTGTTGATATTTTCGTTGAAAGAAAACGCAACGGATAAACACAGCATGACTGCGACCAGATCAGAGCAGATATTGCTTATTACAGCAGAAAGAAGCTGTGCAAAAGCCATAACAGCCGTGTTATATGTAAGTGCCGAAGTCGGATTACCCGAAAAAGAAACAAGCAAAGTATAAACCGGCACAAAGCCCTTCATGAAATTACCACTGAGCCTCAGCACCGATATACACGCCGAAAGTGAAGATGAAACTGATTTAAGGGTCAGCAGTGCAACAACACAAACACATAGCATTGAAACAAAACTTTCATTCTTTTCTGATGTTGCTACTGAAGATATAACCCCGACAATAAGAATTACAGTCAGTAGCAAAAAGAAATCGTGAATACATTTCTCGGATTTATCTTTAAGTGTTGTATTAAAAAATGAAGAAATATTTTTCATTGAGAATTTGTACATTTCATCAAAGCTTTCCTCAGTTATGCCTATTTCTTCAAGAACGCCCATAACATCCTTATCAATTATTCCGAACAGTTCTGACTTAATTTCTTCGGTGAAGGTGTTTTTATCTTCTTCCGCTGCTAAAGCTGTGAAAGAAAACAAAAACAGTAATATTACAATTAAACAAAGCTTTTTCATTTTACAAAAGACAGTGCAGTTTTAATTACACTTTCAATAAAAGGAACAGATATTGCCAGCAGCATAACTCTGCCTGAAAGCTCGATTATGTCACTTATAACGATGTTTCCGTTTTCTCTGCTAATATCGCAGGTTATCTTAGTTAAAATGCAAATCAGGGCACCTTTGAAAAGACAGGCATATAATTTATTGACAGCGTTGCTTACAGTCAGAATATCAGAAAGCCGTCTGAATGTTTCGGATATATTATCAAAAACCGAGGCCAAAACTATAATCACAAAAATAATATCAGTGAATATGATGAAGCCTTTTCCGTATTGTCTGAGCATGGTGTTGAGTATACACACACAAATGCCCGTTAAAGCAATTTTAAGAATCATATCAGAAATCTATTATCTTTCTCACATCGGAGAAAAACTCTTCAATTTCAGGCAAAATCATGAGAATAACAACAATTATGCCGGCTATTGTCAGAAGCATTGTGTACTCCCCTTTGTCAGACTTTGAAAGAATCTGACTGAGCACAGCAACAATCAAACCTACACCTGCGATTTTAAAAATGATATCAACTTCCATATCCTGCATTGTCCTCCTAAATTATCGAAATAAACAACATACAACCAACAAGTGCACCGGTCACAACCGATAACCTGCCGTATTTATCAAAGTTCATCTTTGCGGTTTTGCTGAAGTCATCAAAATAAAGCTCATACATTTTCAGAATCTTTATAGTTCCGTCAAGATCGGTTTTGCCTATTTGTTCACCCAAAAGCAACAATTTCTCTTTTTCGGCGCTCTTATATTTCAGAGCACTGTTTTCAATTGCCTTTTTCCATGCTATCGGAAAATCAAAACCTGCTTCAATATATTTAAAGCACAGAACAATAAAATCAAATTCCTTAAACTGGCTGAGATTATTAAGCTTTAAAAGAAGCTCATACAGTGGCAGATTAAGATAATTTGTTTCAATTATCATCTGCTGAATCAAAATCTTGGTTTTTTCAAGCAAGGTGCTTCTAACACTTAAGTTATGAGCACAGGTGAGCCCAAGACAAATCAGACTTATCCAGATGAAACCTGCGCCCAATAATTTCATTTCTCAGCTCCTGTGTGTCATAAACTGCTTTAACCTTGCCCACATTTTCACCACTGTCAAGCAAAATAACCTTATCAAAGGAATAGGTGTTAATAAGCTCTTCAATCTGCTGACGTGAAATCAGCTCACTATGGTCAAAGGCATGTACCGTCACAATAAATTTCACCCCTGAATTCACACCAAGCCTTATTGCGTCAATTTCATTTGTTTCAGCAACTTCGTCTATAGCAATAATATCAGGAGACATTGTTTTAATGGCTGTTATGATAGCTTGTCTTTTAGGATAACAATTCAAAACATCACTGTTTATGCCAATGTCGTTTTGCGCTATACCGCCGTTCATGCACGCAATCTCCTGACGTTCATCGACAACACTGACCTTATACACCTTACCGTAAACATCTGTGGAAAGACGCCTAACAAGATCTCTGAGCACTGTTGTTTTTCCGCTTGAGGGCGGACCTGCAATAATACAGCTTACTGGATTGTTACTGAACAGATTGTCAATTATTTCATCACTGCAGCCGATAGCTTCCCGTGAAACGCGTATATTAATTCCGCTGATTTCCCTTAAAGACGTTATTTCACCTGAGGCATTCGTTACGGCAGTACCGACAATGCCAGCCCTGTGACCACCCTGAATAGTTATATAGCCGTTGACGATTGAGCCAAGGTGACTATGCACCGAATAGCAACATAATCTGTTGAAGGTGTCAGTCAGCATTTCGGGAGTGCATGTATATGTATTGCGTATATTTACGCCGGTGCTGCCGGAATTCAGCAGATAATAATTGCCGTATTTTCCGTATAAAATAACAGGCCTGCCGCTTCTCAGACGAATTTCATAGGTCTGTATTTTGATATAGGTAGGCAGATCCAGCAAAAGTCTTCTGAGTTTTTCGCCGATAATACTTACGGCACTGTCAAATCTTTTTTCGTCAGAACCTCTGTCCATTTTTCAACCTCCATAACTGTTATGTTCAAGTGTATGCCGCCAAACATCATGTTAGAACAAAATCAATGATTTTTGAAAAATCACTTGAAGTATTCATATAATTAATGTATCATTACAATATATGCATTTCAGAAAGAAGGTCAGCAATGATTAATAAGAAGAAAAACTTTTTAGAGGAAAATAAATATATAATCTATTCTTTCCTTGCAACCGTTGCAACAATGGTTATAATTTTTGCCTGCAATCGCATGGTACCCTTTGGTGATAAAACAATTCTCAGAATGGATCTTTATCATCAGTACGGTCCTTTATTTGCCGAATTCTATGAAAGAGTAATGCAAGGTGCTTCTCTTACATACTCGTGGATTTCAGGCCTTGGAAGCTGCTTCCTCGGCAACTATTTCAACTATCTGTCAAGCCCGATAGGTGCTGTGGTTCTTTTCTTCGGCCATGAAAATATGCCTGAAGCAATTGCAGTTATGATTCTTATCAAAGCAGCTCTGTCTGCAGCTGCATTCACCTATTATCTGAAAAATTCACTCAGAAGCCAATCTTATGTAAGTGTATCCTTTGGTGTTATGTATTCGTTCTGTGCTTATATGCTTGCTTATTATTGGAATGTAATGTGGCTTGATGCTATGGTGCTTCTGCCTGTTGTTCTGCTGGGCATCGAAAGAATCATAAATAACGGAAAGCCCGCAACATATATAATCGCGCTGGCGCTTACTATGTTTTCAAATTACTATATGTCCTATATGCTCTGCATTTTCTCGGTCATATACTTTATCTATTATTTCGCAACAAATTATTCTCTTGCTTCACAGATTAATGCTACTTCGAAGGTCAAGGGTCTGATGAACAACAGATTTTTCAGAAGCGGCTGCATTTTTGCCCTGGGTTCTCTTGCTGCGGCAGGGCTTATGGCGTGTGTTCTGCTTCCGGTTTACGGTGTGCTTCAGTCAAGCTCGGCAACCTCAGGCACCTTCCCGACAAATCCCGAATCATATTTCAGCTTCTTCGATTTCTTTGCAAACCATTTTGCTGCACTGACCACAACAATAAGAAGCAGCGGTGATGATGTTCTGCCCAATGTTTATTGCGGTGTTCTTGCAATAATTCTTGCTCCCTTATATTTCTTCACAAAAACAATATCGAAGAAAGAAAAAATAACAACACTTGCCTTGCTTGTCGTTTTATATTTTTCTTTTAACATCAACTTCCTCAATTATATCTGGCATGGCTTCCATTTCCCGAACGACCTGCCATACAGACAGTCATTTATCTATTCCTTTGTACTGCTTGTAATCGCATACAAAACCTTTATCCGACTCAAAGAATTCAAAGCCCGTCAGATAGGTATTGTCGGCGCTGCTCTGGTCACTTTCGTTGTGTTTGTTGAGAAAATTACATCCAAAAATGTCAACGACGGAACTATACTTCTGACGCTTGCTCTTATAGTTCTTTATGTGCTGATTCTGACCGTTTTCCTCGATAAAAAGTATCAGACTCTTTCAGTTGCAGCGCTTATGATTGTCTGCATCTGCAGTGAAGCTGTCATGTGCGACACAAGTGCACTCAATATCAGTGTTGACAAAACTCCCTACACATCAGATCTTGATGATTTTGAGGACATTAAAGAAAAAATCAACACAATAGAAAATGATAATTTCTACCGTATGGAGCTGACAGATCTTCGCACAAGAATGGATCCGTCATGGTACTATTACAACGGTGTTTCTGTTTTCTCATCAATGGCAAGTGAAAAAGTCTCTAACCTTCAGGATGACCTTGGCATGATGAGCAACAGAATTAACAGCTATACCTATAATCCGCAAACTCCTGTTTATAATATGATGTTTGCTCTTAAATATCTTGTTAACAACGAAACACCGAATGTGCTTTCATCAAAATATTATACAAGCATTGGTGCCAACGATACATTTGAAGCATTTAAAAACAACTATAATCTGCCTGTTGCTTACCTTGTTGGCAGTGAAGTCAAAGACTGGGCAACAGAAGATTACAATGAGACATGGAAATTTGAAACAGGCTCAGATCCGTTTGCGCTGCAGGGTGACTGGTTCAGCAGGGCAACAGGTCTGGATAACCCTTTTGAAAAAATAGATGTGAGCTATGTAACATACAGTAACATTGACCCCTTCACAGAAAGCCTTGAGGCAACCTCTTTCTATTTCAAGAAAACAAATGCTGACACTGATGCATCTGCAACCTTCTATTTAACAACTGAAACCGAAGGAAATGTCTATATTTATTTTGATATTACAGGTCAGAATTCAAATTATCTCACAATCAATTCATCACTCGGTTCTGCCACTCACCCGGCTGATCAGGACTGCGTACTTGACCTTGGCAGATATGTCGCTAACGAAACTGTGACAATTACCGTACCCTTCACAGAAAACAGTGGCACTCTTAAGCTTTATGCATACACGATGAATGATAAAACTTTCGAAAAGGGTTATGAAATTCTCAGCGAAACACAAATGCTCACAGAAACTCATAAAGACACTTATATCAAAGGTAAGGTTGTTACAACAAAATCCGGCCTGCTTTACACATCCATTCCCTATGACAAGGGCTGGCAGGTTTATGTCAATGGTGAAAAAGCCGATGTGCTTAAGGTTGGTCAGTCATTAATAGCAATTGAACTGGAAAAAGGCATTCACGAAATCGAGTTTGAATATGAAGCACCGGGGCTTAAAACAGGTCTTCTTATATCGGCAGCAACAGCGCTTATTTTGCTCATAATCCTCTTATTTAACAAGTTGCGAGCAAAGAAAGGTAAATCACCTGCCCTGCCCTGTTATGAGCCTATCAGCACCGATTTCAGCGAAGATGTAATGAAGCCCGAAAAGATCAAAATTGAAACAGAGGTTCAGAACATCAGATTTGTTGATATCAGCTCACACTCAAAGCCGGCCTTACCTGTAAAGGAAATTATTTCTCCGATAAAAAGAGTTGAGCGCGAGATAATTTCTCCTGAAACTCAGCACAAATAAAAGAATAAATAATAAAGACCCTCAGAAGTCTGAGGGTCTTAAATTTTAATTATCAGTAACCTATTGCCGTTGCAAGAATCATAATGCCGCCTGCAGCCAAGAATTCCAACGCGAACAGTTTCCAGGTTGCTCTTAGATATTTCATATAAGACATATTTATAATGCCAAGAGCTATCATAAGCAAGCCGTTTGTCGGAAAAAGCACATTACAGAAGCCGTCACTGATGCAAAAAGCAACAATAAGATTTTGTCTGCCTATGCCAACCATATCAACAAGCGGAAGAAGTATAGGCATAAGAAGAAATGCTTTTGCCGATCCGCTGCCGATAAAGAATTCA
>JAZNUW010000102.1:0-19069 GCA_045592465.1 Acutalibacteraceae bacterium
GCATCTGTGGAGGTTGGCAAGACAGCCACACTGACGGCAACCCTCAACCCTGAAGATGCAGGTGACCCGGTAACATGGACATCGAGCAACAGCTCAGTTGTCACTGTTGAAAAAACAGGCACACTCAGTGCGGTTATCACCGTAAAGAAATACAGCAAGTCAGATGTTACAATCACAGCTACCTCAAACGGCAAAACAGCAATATGCACAGTCACAGCGCTCAATCCTCTCTCTTCTGTTGAGCTTTCAAGTGACAGCATAACCCTCTTTGAAGACCAGAGCCAGAAGCTCAAGGTAACCGTTCTCGGTGTTGATTCCTCGGCAACACCAACCGGTGAGGTGAATTACAAATGGACATCAACCAACACTGCAGTGGCATCTGTTGACGATGACGGTGTCGTTACTGCAAATGCTCCCGGCAGCTGTACTGTAAAGGTTGTTGCCAAAGACGAGAAGGGCACTGAAGTTTCAGCTCAGTGCAAGGTTACGGTAAACAAAACCGTTCATATAACCTCACTCACCCCCACAACCACCCTCGTTTCAGAAACTCTCTATCTTGTCAAGGGTGAAAGCGAAACCTTCAAGCTCACAATAAGCCCCTCAAATGCAAGTGTAAAGGAAATTGAGTGGAAATCGTCAAAGAGTGCAGTTGCAACTGTTTCAGATGCTTCTGTTTCGGGCACAACAGCCACTGCAAAAATCAAAGCTCTTGCTGAAGGCAGAACAAGAATCACCTACACTGCAAAAGACGGCAGCGGTGTCACAGGCTCCTTTGTTGTTGAGGTTCAGCCCCTTGTTTCAACACTGGAATTCAAAGAAAACGTCAAGGTTATCACTCCCACAGCAACCGAAGAAAAATTTGTTGCCGTGATTTCTCCCGAAAACGCAGGCAACCAGGTTCTGTTATGGACAAGCAGTGATGAGGATATCTGTAAGGTTGACAAAAACGGCATACTTTATCCGAAAGCAAAGGGTGTGTGCACAATTACTGCAACAACAACCGACGGCTCAAATCTTTCCGTTTCGGGTACTCTCAGAGTTGCAGCAAAGGCCAAGAGTGTCACCCTTGACAAAGAAAGTGCACACCTTGACGGTGAGCAGACACTTCAGCTCAAGGCTACCGTTACAACAAATGACGGCGAAAAATACAGCGATGTTAAATGGACCTCAGGTGATAAGAAAATTGCAACCGTTGATTCAAACGGTCTTGTTACTGCTAAATATCCCGGTGAGGTTGTTATCAAGGCAACAGCCCTTGACGGCTCACAGGAAGCAGACACCTGCGTTATTACTGTCACTCAGAGCGTAACAGGCCTCACAATTTCACCTGCTGAGGTTGTGAGCACAGGTGATAAAATCACTCTCAAGCCTGCCATCACTCCCTCTTATGCAACAAACCAGGAGGTTACATGGTCATCAAGCGATGAATCAATTGCAACTGTTGACCCCTACGGTGTTGTTACTGGTAAGGCAGTCGGTACAGCGGTAATCACCTGCACAACTGTTGACGGCGGACACAGCGCTCAGTGTAATGTCACTGTTGTTATCTCTGCTCAGGGTGTGTCCCTCAACACAGAAAAGCTCACTCTCGCATCAGGATATAAATTCCAGTTTGAGGCAACTGTAACACCCACAAGTGCAACCAACAAAGAGGTCACATGGGCATCAAGTGATGAAAGTGTGGCAGTTATCTCTTCAACAGGTCTTGTCACTGCAGTGGCAGGCGGCAAATGCTATATCACTGCAACAACGGTTAACGGAGGCTTCACTGCAAAATGTGAGCTTACCGTAACTCAGGGCGCAAACGGAATAGCTCTCGACTATAACACAAGAAACATGTATATAGGTCAGACAATTACCCTTAATGCAACAGTGCTGCCCGAAACGGCAACTGACCGCAGCGTGGCATGGTCAACAAGTAATGCGTCTGTTGTTTCTGTCACCTCGTCGGGCAAAATAACTGCTCTTGCAAGAGGTACTGCAATAATCACAGCCAGAGCCATCAGCGGCGGATACACTGCAACCTGCGCCGTAACTGTAGGCGATAAGGTTGATGTTACAGGCATGACTCTTGATTCTTATGCACTTAAGATTATCAAGGGCGACACAGTCAACATAATTGCAACAATCACTCCCAACAACGCAAGTGAAAAGGGAATCACCTGGACCTCTTCAGACAAGAAGATAGCAACAGTTTCCTCAAACGGTACTGTCAAGGCTGTGTCAACAGGTGAGGTTATCATCAAGGCAATAACAAAAGACGGCGGCTTCCAGCAGCAGTGTAAGGTTGTGGTTATTCAGCCGGTCACAGGTGTTGCACTTGACTCTGACAACATAAGACTTGCCAAGGGCAAAACAAAGACTATCAAGGCAACAGTGCTGCCTGACGATGCAACAGATAAGGAGCTTATCTGGACCTCCTCAGATGAAAATGTGGCATCCGTCAGCGCTTCAGGTATAGTTTCGGCAAAGGGTGCCGGTTTTGCAGCAATCACTGCAACAACAAAAGACGGCGCATACTCGGCTTCATGCAACGTTTCGGTATATGTTGCCGTTGCAGGTGTAAGACTTGCAACAGACAGTGTCAGAATTCCTAAGGGCGAAAAGCGCATCATCACCGCTGAGGTTCTGCCTGCAGATGCAGAAAACACTGACCTCACATGGGAATCATCAAACACAAATGTTGCAAGAATAAATGAGGCAGGTCAGATAACCGGCCGCACAAAGGGTACGGCAAAAATCACCGTTACAACAAAAGACGGAGGCTATACAGACAGCTGTATTGTTGAGGTTGTTCAGCTGGCAACAGAGGTATCCCTCGACTTTACAAGCATTTCAATAAACGCAGGCAAAACAAAGACTCTTGTTGCAACTGTCAAGCCTACAACAGCTTCAGACAGAACAGTAACATGGAAGTCAAGCAACACCAAGGTTGCAACCGTCAACGAAAAGGGTGTTGTGACTGCCGTTTCAGCAGGTACGGCAACAATAACCGCAACCTCAGGCGACACCAATGCCTCAACTCA
Source organism: Acutalibacteraceae bacterium (assembly GCA_045592465.1). Lineage (GTDB taxonomy): Bacteria > Bacillota > Clostridia > Oscillospirales > Acutalibacteraceae > UBA6857. Next base: position 3,027 of record JAZNUW010000102.1, read on the forward strand.
TTGCAAGATAACCGTTACTCAGGCTCCGACAGGTGTTTCACTTTCATCAAAAACACTCAAGGTCGGCATAGGCAAAACCAAGACTCTTACCGCCACTGTCAAGCCTGCTAACGTCAGCAATAAAAATGTCAGTTGGAAGTCATCTGACACAAAGACAGCAACTGTTTCTTCAAGCGGTGTTATCAAGGGCATCAAGGCAGGTACTGTTAAAATAACAGCAACCACAATGGACGGAAGGTTCAGCGCAACCTGCACAGTTACTGTGTACACTGCCGTGAAATCAGTTAAGCTCAACAAGACTTCGCTTACTATGAAATACGGAAGCTCAACAACAATCACACCTACAATTTCACCCTCAAACGCAACCTATAAAACAGTGACCTGGAAATCCAGTGACAATGATGTTGCCACAGTTGATTCAAACGGCAAGGTCAAGGCTGTGGGTGTAGGCTATGCGGTTATCACTGCAACAACAACTCAGGGCAGCAAGACTGCAACCTGCCAGGTTAATGTTGTCAAGCCCGTCAAGAGCATAAAAATCAGCGAAAGCTCAATCAGAATTGAAGTGGGCGATAAGGTTACCCTCAAATCCACAATCAGCCCCTCAGACGCAAGCAACAAAACTGTTAAGTGGACAGTGGCAGACAAGTCTGTTGCAACTGTTTCCTCAGGCGGCAAGGTTACTGCCAAAAAGCTCGGCAAAACTACCGTTACGGTAACAACTGCTGACGGCGGCTTCAGCGCTAAATGTACTGTAAATGTTGTCAAGAAGGTTACGGGCGTCAAGCTCGACAAATCAGAGGCTGACCTTTATATGGGCAAAACTCTCACCCTTAAAGCAACAGTGTCACCTTCAAGTGCAACAACAAAAACCGTCAAGTGGACTTCGAGCAACACCTCCGTTGCAAAGGTTTCATCTTCAGGTGTTGTTACACCTGTGAAGCCCGGTGAAGCAACAATAACAGTTAAAACAACTGACGGCGGCTTCACTGCAAAGTGCGTTATTTCCGTCAAGAAGGCAGTTACAAAGATTTCACTCAATAAGGCTACTGCTACTCTTAATTCAGATAAAACTCTCACCCTTAAAGCTAAAATATCACCCTCAGACGCAACGGATAAAACCGTAACCTGGAAGTCAAGCAACAAAAAGGTTGCAACTGTTTCATCTTCAGGTGTTGTAAAGCCGGTCGGCAAGGGTACTGCAACAATAACTGCAACTTCAGAAAACGGTCTTAAAGCAACCTGCAAGGTTACTGTGTATATGAAGCCCACAGCAGTCAAGCTCAATAAGAGCGAGGCTGAGGTCTATGCAGGCGAAAAGCTCACTCTCAAGGCTACCGTTGAGCCGGCAGACGCAAACAACCCTGCAGTTACCTTCTCAAGCTCAGATAAGAGTATTGCAACTGTTGACTCAAAGGGCGTTGTGAAGGGTGTCAAGGCAGGTCAGGTTGTTATCACCGTCAAAACCGAAGAGGGCGGCTACACTGCCGAATGTGCTGTAACAGTCAAGCAGCACGTAACATCAATCACTATCGACAAGAAGAATATCACCATCACCTTAGGTGCAGAATATAAGCTCAATGCTACTGTCAAGCCTGACGATGCAACCGAAAAGGGATATACCTTCTCATCCTCTGACGATAAGATAGTTTCTGTCAGTGAAGACGGAACAATCAGAGCTCTTTCATGCGGCACTGCAGTTATCAAGGCATTGTCAAATGAAAACAATAAAGAGGCAACCTGCAAGGTTACTGTTATCAAGCCTATGGAGGATATCGAGCTTATCACAACCCAGGCAACCATCTATAACAGAAAGTCAGTTCTTCTTGAATATAAGATTATTCCCGAGGATGCAACCGACAAGGATGTTATCTTCTCAAGCGAAGATGAGAATATTGCAGTTGTCAATGACAAGGGTCTTGTTACAGGTGTTGGCAAGGGCGAAACATATATTGTTATCAGATCAGCCAATAACGCCGAGATAATAAAGATGTGCAAGGTGACAGTGCTTCAGAGTGCAGATTCAGTTGTGACAGATAAGGACGAATATGTGCTTTATGAAAACGACAGTCTGAAAATAGAGGCAGCTGTTCTTCCTGAAAATGCTGAAAACACTGCTGTTTATTGGGCTTGCGAAGACGAAAGCATAATTCTTCTTGATGCAAACGGCAATATCAAAGCACTTAAAAAAGGCGAAACAATTGTCAGAGTGACATCAAATCAGAATCCTGACGCATTCAAGGAAGTCAAGGTTATAGTTAAAAAAGCAGTTACTTCCGTCAGTGTTGATGTGACAGAGAAGACTCTCTATAACGGTGAAAGCTTCATAATCACAGGCAGTGTCTTCCCTGAAGATGCAAGCAATAAGGACATAGTCTGGATATCTTCGGATGAAAGCATAGCAACAGTCAAAGACGGTGAGGTTATTGCTGTTGCAGGCGGCGAAGCAATTATTTCGGCAATATCTGCCGATAATGAAAATATAGCTGCACAGTGCAAGGTTACAGTCAGACAGCTTCCTGCTTCAATTGAGCTTGAGACAGAAAGCAAGACTCTTAATGTGGGCGACAGCTTCAGCATAGCTGCAAAAGTGCTTCCCGAAAATACCTTTGATAAATCATTGACATATAAGTCAGCCGATGAAAAAATCGCAACGGTTGATAAAGACGGTAAGGTTACTGCCGTTTCAGTGGGTGACACAGTTATCACCGTAACAGCTTCAGACGGCAAAACCTCTGCTGAGTTTAAGGTCAGAGTTATGATTCTTGCCGAAAAGGTTACTCTTAATCTTAATGAAACTGTTATAGAAAAGGGCAAGGCAAAGAATCTCACTGCAGTGGTTACACCTGAAAATGCCACAGAAAAAGATATCACCTGGACCTCAAGCGATGAAAAGGTTGCCACTGTTGATAAATCAGGTAAGGTTACTGCTGTTTCAGGCGGTGTTGCCGTAATCAGAGCAGCCACAACCACTGATGATGTGTTTGCAGAGTGCAAGGTTACCGTTAAGGTCAGCAGCAAGACAATTTCACTCAGCAGTGAGAAAGCAACTCTTTATCTTGATGAGGAGCTGACTCTCAAAGCTACACTTACTCCCGAAGATGTAACCAATAAAAATATAATCTGGAGCTCTTCCGATGAAAGTGTTGCTACAGTCGATGAAAACGGCAAGGTTACCGCAAAGAATAAGGGTACTGCCGTAATAACTGCAAAAACTGAAGACACAGGCCTCACGGCAACATGTGAAATTACGGTTATCAAGCATGTTACATCAGTTTCTTTCGTGAATGACAGCGAAACCGTATATGTGGGCAAGACACTGACACTCAAGGCTACAGTGCTGCCTGCCGATGCTGAAAACAGAAAGCTTATCTGGACTTCAAGCGATGAAAAGGTTGCAACTGTCAAAAACGGCAAAATTACAGCTCTCGGCAGCGGTACAGCCGTAATAACTGCCAAGAGTGAAGACGGCAACAATTTTGCCTTCTGCATTGTCAGAGTACTCAAGGGCATTGATAAAATCATACTTGATAAGCTTGATGCCGTTATCGATCAGAAAGAGAGCATAACTCTTGTGCCTTCAATTGCACCGGAAAACGCAGACGATAAGCGAATTATCTGGACTTCAAGCGATGAAACCGTAGTCAAGGTTATTGACGGTGTTGTTTCAGCCCAGCAAAAGGGCGGCACTGCAGTGGTTAAGGCTATATCGGCAAGTGACGAAACCGTTTATGCACAGTGTCTTATCACCGTCAGAGAGCCTGTGGCAGAGATAAAGCTCAGCGAAACAGAGTTCACTATGAAGGTGGGCGACAAGAAGTCGGTCACTGCAGAAATTCTTCCCGAAAACGCAACGGATAAAGATGTTATGTGGACAAGCGGTGACGATAAGATCGCCACAGTTGACGGCGGAGTTATCACAGCGGTTTCTGCAGGTGTGGTTGAGATAACCGTCACAAGCATAAGATACGGCGTTTCGGCTAAGTGCAGAATAACAATCGAGTGATATATAATGTAATAAAAGAGAAGTTCATGAGGACTTCTCTTTTTTATTGACAATTTAAGGTTCACAACATATAATTGAAATGAAAACACTAAAGGAGTGTGAAATTTATGAAAAAAATGAGTAATGTTTTATGGGGACTTCTGTTTATAGTTCTCGGTGTTGTTTTTGGCCTTAGTGCCTTTGATGTTATCGAAATCAAGGATATCTTCTTTGACGGCTGGTGGACTATGTTTATAATAGTACCCAGCACCATTGAGCTTTTCAGAAGCAGAGATAAGACGGGCAATATTATCGGCATTGTTATCGGTGTTGTGCTTCTTCTGGCATGTCAGGGAATTCTCACCTTTGATATGATATGGAAGCTTCTTGTTCCCACAGTGCTTGTGATTATAGGCTTATCCCTTGTTTTCAAGGATGCATTTATGGGCAAGGCAAGAAAGTCGGCTTTCAAAAACTTCAGTGCAAGAAAGGGTGCAGAGGATACTCACTGTGCAACCTTCGGCAGCAAGAGCATCAAATATGACGGTCAGACCTTTTACGGCAACGACCTTACAGCAGTTTTCGGCGCAGTAAGCTGTGACCTTCGCGGTGCAATTATCACCGAGGATGTTATTATCAACGCAAACGCAACCTTCGGCGGAGTGGATATTTTCCTGCCGGATAATGTGAATGTGCAGATTAAATCAACTGCAATTTTCGGCGGCACCGAGGATAAGAGAAGAATCCCCGAGCTTCCCGGTGCACCCACAGTTTATGTCAGTGCAATCTGCCTTTTCGGAGGAGTTGATATCAAATGACATCATTTCAGAGAATAATAAAATATTGCGCCACTGCCCTTGCGATTTTTCTTATCGTCACCATCATCGGTGGGGGAGTAACGGCAATTCTCACCGTAACAGGTGTCAAGTCTCTCAAAAATGAAATTGCAGAAAATAAGGAGCAGTTTTCACAGTTTGAGGAATATATTCCCGCAGACCAAAGCCCCGAAAAGCTTTATATTGAAGTGGGCGCAACAAATATGGTTATTGAAAAAGGTGACGCTTTCACTCTCAGATATGCAGGCGTAAACTTCGATTTTATTGAGGACGAAGGCAAACTCGAAATTGAAAGCAACGATAGCTCACTTTTCAGCATGGGCGCAACAGGTCAGCTTATTATTACGGTACCCGAAAAAATGAGCTTTAAAAAGGTTGGTGTCAGTGCCGGCGCAGGAGACATATATATAGAAAGCCTTGTCTGTGACAGCATTGACCTTGATTTAGGTGCAGGACAGCTGGATATTGACTATATCAGAGTGAAGAAAGAGGCTGACATTGACGGCGGTGCAGGTGAAATAACTATTGCTGACGGCTGCATAGAAAACCTTGATATTTCATCAGGTGTGGGCAAAACCGAAGTCACAGCACAGCTTAAGGGTGAAAGCTCCATAGAAGCAGGTGTAGGCGACACTAAGCTCACTCTTAAAGGCGAAAAGGATTCTTACACAATCTTTGCGGAAACGGGCATAGGCGCTTTCAGAGTTGACGGCAAAAGAGTGGTTGACGGTGATATTATCGGTAACGGCAAGAATATTGTTGAAATTGAAGGCGGAATCGGTGCTGTCAGAGTTCAGTTTGAGTAATAAGGTGATATTATGAAAAGTATAAAACCGGGCAGAGGCCCTTCAATGATGAGCGGTGTAGTCGGTATTTTCGTTGCACTGTTCGGTGTTTTCTGGACAATTTGTGCCGTTTCTATGGGCGCATGGCCTATGGGCATTTTCGGACTGATTTTTGTGGCTATTGCCATAGTCAACGTGGTTTATAACTTCAAAAATGCCACAGGCAAAAACAGATATTCCTCATTTGATATAACAGAAGACGGTGAGGAGATTGACCCGTGGAATGAGCGCTTTGGCGAAAAGAGAGAATATACTCATTACAGTGAGGCTCAGAGCGCTGAGAGCAAATATTGCCCCTATTGCGGAGCAAAGGTGCAGGGTGATTTTGAATTCTGCAATCAGTGCGGCAAGCGCCTTCCGTAAAAAGACAAAAATATAGCAGGGACTGTCATCTGACCTTCCCTGCTTTTGTTTTTATTTGATTTTCTCTGTGAGTGTGTCGTAAAGCATTTTTGTTTCTGTCAGGGTTTTTCCTGCTATAACCAGCTTTTCACCGTCTATGCTCACTACCACACAGCCTGTGTCATCATAATAGGTGTAACGTGTGTAATAGCCGAATTCGTCATTTTTAAACTGTCCCATAAGAAGACGGAAGGAGCCGAAGCCGCTTGTTCTTATGCCGTCTGCAGTTACCTCACGGAATTCCACATCGTCTATGCTGTCATAGCTGACAGATATATCGTGATAGTAATCAGCCTCTATGGCAAGGTCCTCTTCACCGAAAACATAATCAATATTGCCTGTGTTTGTAATAAGAGGAACAAATATAACAATTGCCGCAAGGCAGACGATAGTGATAATCTTATATACCTTGGGCATTTCTGCCACAACATTTTTAGAGGTATAATTGCCACCCTTGAGCTGCTTTTTATAATAAAGATAAGAATAAACTGTGGGAAGACCTGCTGTTACGGCAATAACAGCAAAGAGAATATAGGTGATTGCCTTTTCGGGAAGCAGGATGCAGGGCAGCAGAAGAAAACCGCAGATAAACCATACTCTGCCGCCGAAACGGTGAGTAGCAGCCCAGTTTTCGGCGTTTTCAAGAGTCCACTTGATTTTTATGCCGAGGGTGGCATTCTGCTTGCACTTAGGCAGATAGTTGCCTATGAGAATAAACATAAAGGAAAGCAAGCTTATAACGGAAATCATAGGGTTAAACTGCTTTTCAAGAGCTATGGAATAAAACAGTGAATTGACAAAGAGGCTCACTGCAGGAAAAATCCAGAAGATTATTCCCATAGCCTTTTTATTCTGATCTTTGTTGCTCGGATCTTTTCCGCTTATCCACAGGGCAAACAGGTGAAGTGCCAGCAGAATAAGAGGCAGACCGAAAACGCAGAGTGCTTTTGGACTCAAAGCATCAGCCTCACCGCCAAGACCTATATGTGACACCATTTCATCGGGGAGCTTATTCCAGATTATCACACCGTAAAGAGTTGGCAAAAGAATAATAAGTGAAGAAATAAGAGTTTTGGTTTTGTTGTTTTTAATCATTGTCATCGTCTCCCTTCAGCTGTGTTATCCACAGCATAATTTCCTCCAGCACGGAGGCATTGAGCTCATAATAAATATATTTGCCGTCTCGCTCGTCTCTTATAAGGTCGGCTTCCTTCAGAACGGATAAATGTCTTGACACTGCCGCACCGCTGACGGGAAACTTTTCAACTATTTCCCCGGCTGAAAGCTTTCCTCCCTTGAGCATTGAGAGTATCTCGCGCCTTGTGGGGTCTGAGAGGGCTTTGAGTGTGTTTTGCAAGCTCAATATAATCACCTCACTTTGAATTATTTAACATTTAACTTAAATGTTAAATGTATTATAGCATATGAAATTACCCTTGTCAAGGTCATTGGAGAAAAAAATCCTCCGGATTTTCCGGAGGATTAATCTTGTTTGATTATCAGAAAATATAAATCTTTGCAATATTCATCATAACCTTGAGAACCTTTGCAAGCACAGAAAGAACCTTTTCAAAGAAGCTTTCGCTGTCCTCTTCGGCAGGGTCCTTAGCAGGAGGAGTGTAGCCCTCTGCAATATCACCCTGGGCAGTATCCTTCTGAATTGCGAAGGAGTCAACTGCGGTGCAGCCGTCATTTGTCACTGTGTAGGCGTCGAAGTAAAGAACACCGTCAACAATTTTCACCGCCGAGAACATGGGAGCGTCAAATGAAAGAATTGCCTCACCTCTGGGGAAATATTCGTCTGTGAGGCTGGGGTCATTCTGAATGTAGGTCTTAACACCGCTGGTGCCTGAGATAACATAGGTTGTGCCTGTGGGCTGAACCTGTGCGTGATAAACCTTGCCGTTATAGCTGAGATAGTTTGTGTCAAAGCCTGTGAGGGCATTATTCACAAGTGAGCCTGTTCTCATATAAACGTGGTCGTGACCCTGGAAGACCATATCAACGTCGAGCTCGGGCATAAGCACACTGAGCTGATCGCGTATAGCGCAGACATCACCGTCTTTATAGTGTGAGCCCTGTGAATAAACGGCCTTGTGAATTGCAACGAACTTCCACTGAGCATTGCTCTTTGTCATATCGCTTCTGAGCCACTCAATCTGCTTTGCACTCAGAGCATCATTTTCGTCAAGGTCATTTGAGTTGAGCACTGCAACGTGAACGTTGTTATAATCAAAGGAATAATAAGTACCTGTTGTTTCGTCCTGCTGGGGAACATTGGGAAGAATGAAGTTATCCTTGAGCGCGTTCTGACCGTGACCCTCATGGTTACCTGCTGTGGGCATAAGGTAGGTGTTCATAAGATTATCTGAAGCTGTGTTGAAAACCCAGAACCAATGCTTGAAGTTGTTGCCGTGGTCTGAAATGTCACCTGTGTTGAGGATGAAGTCAGTGTCGGGATATTTCTCAAAGGCTTCACGCACAACTGTTGCCCATGTGCGGCTGTACTGCGCTTCGCTCTGTGCCTGGGGATCAGTCATATGCAGGAAGGTAACCTCCTTGCTGCCGTCACCTGTGCGGATAACGCCTGTGTCGCTCCACCAGCCTCTTTCGGCTGAGCCTACACGGTAATAGTAGGTTGCGCCCTCTTCAAGGCCTGTGAGAGTAACAACGTGACGGTTGATTGCAAAAGCATACTGTATGAAGCCTACAATACCGATGTCGATACCGGGGAAGGAGCGTGTAACGGATTCGCTCTTAAGGTCAATGCCGAAATCAGCCTTGAGAGTGGGGGTACCTGTGAAGACGGGCTCCTTGTCGGCCTTATAAATTTCGATGTCACCGCCGACAGTTGACTTTGAAAGCCAGCTGATATAGGCGCTTGTGTTTTTGTCTTCACCGAGAGTAACACTGATGTTGGTGGGAAGACGGTAGTTTTCTCTTGTTACGGGTACGTCAACACTGCGTGTTGAATATGTAACACTGTAGTCACCCTTTTCGGCAGGGTTCTTATCACCTGTGAAATCGTTGAGCACATAAGCTACATAGCTGCCAAGACCCTCAAACTGGCTATAGGTGATATATTTGCTGATTGCCAGCTGGTCGAGAAGGTCATAAAGATCTTTATAGGGAAGAATCTCAAGAGCAAAGACTGTATCCACAAGGTTCATATATGTGGGGTTGCCCTGAAGAAGAACATTAACAAGATAGTCAATGCCGTCACCGAGAGCCTTGCCGATGATGTCATCGTTCATCAGCTTGCCAAGACGGATTTCAAGCTTGCCGAGGATGTTATCTTCAATAAGGTCGTGTAAAAGAAGATCGATAAGAAGATTGAAGAGCTTTTCGATTGTTTCACCGCTTAAGCAGCCTGCAATTGCATCCTGGAGGAAGGCGTTATCCTTTGAATCCTCGTTGCCGTCGTACCAGTAAGTCATTGTTGTCAGCACAAGGTCGCCAAGGTTGCCGGGGCGGTTTTTGTCACCTATTCCGTGGCTTTCAAGCAGAGCTGTGCAGGGAATTTCAGAAACCTGAAGAGCTGCAAGCTCAGATACAAGGCCTTCAAGAAGAGTGTAAAGGTCATCGGGATTTTTGATATAAAGGTCATAAACCTGACCAAGGAGATCGTTGATAAACCACATAATGTTGTCAACACTGAAAATGTTATATCCGCCAACCTTGATGCCGTCACCAATATAGGGCTCAAGGAAGCCGCCGATGATTGCGCCAAGATCAAGATTCATAGTTTTGAGGAATGCGTCAACACTGCCTGCATCACGGATCTGCTCAATATAACCGCCGAGGAAGGATTTGACAATATCTGTGAGGAAGACAGCTGTGTCAGCCTTGCCTGTTGCACTTCTCAGTCCACCGAAAGCATTATCAAAAACAGTGTTTTTATATGTGCCGTTATCATATGTAACGCCGCCGAAGGTAAACTTGGCTTTATCGTCAAAGTTTACACTTTCAAATTCCATATCGCTTTCACCGCTGCCGTAGGTTGTGAAGGTCATTTCACGGTATGTGCAGGGATAGCTGGTAACTGATGCTGTTTCGCAGTCATAGAGCACTTCGCCGTCATCATTTATAACGCAGGCAATATCGTCTGTGTGGAGGTGGCCTGTGAATGCATAATGAATACCCCAGGAAGCGAATTTTTCAGCAACATCCATATAGTTGTCAAGGGGGAATGCGTGAGTGATTGAGGGCTCGGTTTCCATATGGGCTGCAAGACCGTGGTGAAGCATAACAAAGGGAGTTTTGCCGTTTTTATAGGCATCCTCTGCAAGACCCTTGACCCACTGCATAAGCTCTTGAGTGACTGCGCCGCCTGTCTGGTGGTCAGCAGTTTCTTCATCGAAGGTATATTTGCAGCTGTCAATAACAATAAGACGGAAGCTTTCGTTGCCCTTGTTGTCTTTAAGGTCAACTGCATATGAAAGTCCGTTGGCCTTTTCTTCACCGTCATTTGCGTAACGGGTGAAAGCAAGATCATAGCCGAGGTTTTTATAAACCTCAAGGAATTCATCAGCCTGAATTGTTCTTGCTCTTTCCTTTTTGCCGTTGACGAAGGTGAGGGCTCTGTCCTGATTTACGTCGTGGTTGCCGTTGGTGATGATAAATTCAACGTCATATTTTGCTTCGTACTCTTCAAGCAAAGCGGCAAATTCAGTGTGTGCCTCATATTCGCCGTCTTTTGTCAGGTCACCGGGAATAAGGATATAATCCAGCTCGGGATTTCTTGCAACGGCAGTTTCTATGGCAGTTTTCATCATCTGCTCTGACTGAGCAAACTGCTTGGTGTTTGTTGAAGCATAAGCCTGCCATGCCTCGCTTTTGCCGCCCATAAGACTTTCGGGATAGAAATGGGGGTCTGAAATGGTGACAAAGTTGAGCTCTGCCACAGGTGTTTCATTTCTCAGGTCAGTTGCGTATGAGAACATGCCGGCACAGGAAAAAACAAGTGCAAGACACAGAACCAAAGAAATAACTCGTCTGAAATTTTTCATAATGTTTATCCTCCTCAGGATGAAATTCACAATAATTATATCATAATAATATAAAAAATTAAAGGCTTGGAACTTCTTAAAAAGGATTTTATCATTTTGTCTAAAACGGGAAATATTATTTTATACAAAACTTCCCTGATATTCGTCATTTTGCACATTTTATCAATATGCAGACAGTGCAAAATCAATAAAAGAATTTGATGAAAAGTGTAGATTTATAATTTCAATAATGATATAATATCCACAGAATAATCTCATAAGGGGTTTAACATAATGCAAAAAGAAAACAAAATGGGCGTTATGCCCATAAAGAAATTAGTTATATCAATGAGCCTTCCTATGATGATATCAATGTTGGTGCAGGCTCTTTATAATGTTGTTGACAGTGTTGTTGTCTCTCAGGTGTGTGAGGATGCTCTCACTGCAGTGTCACTTGCCTTTCCGGTGCAGAACCTGATGATAGGTGTCGCTACGGGTACAGGCGTAGGTATAAATGCTCTGCTGTCAAGAAATCTCGGTGCAAAAAACTATGAGAAGGTAGACAAAATTGCAATTCAGGGTGTTTTCCTTTCGGTGCTCAGCGGACTTGCATTTATGCTTTTCGGCATTTTCGGTGTGCCTGCCTTCTTCAGGACTCAGGTTGACCCTTCATCACCCATTTATGCTTACGGTGTGGACTACCTTTCAGTTGTGTGTATGCTGTCAATAGGTGTTTTCGGCCAGGTTACTGTTGAAAGGCTTATGCAGGCAACCGGCAAGACATCCCTTTCCATGGTTACACAGCTCACCGGTGCAATTATCAACATAATTCTTGACCCGCTGCTTATCCTCGGCATAGGTCCATTCCCGCGTCTGGAGGCAAAGGGTGCTGCAATTGCAACGGTTATCGGTCAGATAATTGCTTTCATAGTCGGTGTGATACTGAATCAGAAATATAATAAGGAAGTCCACGTTTCACTCAAGGGCTTCAGACCTGACGCAAAGATAATTGCAGAAATTTATAAAATAGGTGTGCCGTCAATTATAATGGTGGCAATCGGCTCGGTTATGACCTTCTGCCTTAATAAGATTCTTCTCGGTTTCTCAACAACGGCAGCAGCTGTTTTCGGTGTTTATTTCAAGCTTCAGTCTTTCATCTTTATGCCTGTGTTCGGCCTTAATAACGGTGTTATTCCCATAATCGCTTTCAACTATGGCGCAAGAAACAAGCAGAGAATAACCTCGACACTGAAATTCAGCTGTGTGCTGGCGGTGTCAATAATGGCTGTGGGTACTCTTATAATGTGGATAATGCCTGAAACGATGCTGCGCCTGTTCAAGGCTGGGGAAGAAATGATGAGCATCGGTGTGCCTGCGCTGAGAATTATAAGCACAGTGTTCATCTTTGCCGGGGTGAGCATAAATCTCGGAGCTTCATTCCAGGCTCTGGGAAGAAGCCATTTTTCAACAATTGTGTCATTTGCCCGTCAGATTGTCGTGCTGCTGCCTGCAGCATATCTGCTTTCAAAAACAGGTGTGCTCAATTATGTGTGGCTGTCATTTCCTATTGCAGAGGTTGCCTCTCTGGCAGTGTCGCTTGTATGCTTCAGATATGTATATAAAACACTTATCTGCAAATTAAAGAAGGCTGAATAAAGAAATGCCTCCCGAAGCTTTCGGGAGGTTTGTTTTCCATTGAAATATTTAAGAAATATTAAAAAAATAAAAAAGCACTATGAATTTTGCAACAGAAATGCTATTATAATGTTGCAAAACAACTCAAAAAGGGTTTTGTGTTTAATTCGTGACAACTTCTGGTTCTCTAATATTCATAAAATTCCGGATTGCTTCTATTGCAGTCCGGAATTTTATTTATTCTTCTGTCAGTGTATCATCCTTTTTAAGCTTTATGAAATGTCTTATAAGATAGATAACAACACCTACGGGAATGGCACAGATAACAATTCTGATTATAAGGTGGATGGGAATATAATCATAAATGCCGTCACCTAAAATTGTGAAAAGTATAACACGGGGCATAATGCCTATAACCGAAGCGAAAAAGTAACGGGGAAACTTTGCCTTTGAAGCACCCCAGAAAAGGGAAACGAAGTCTATGGGGAAGACGGGGAGGGCCCTTATAACAAGAAAGGCAGGGAAATTATCATTGATTTTTGTGTCCAGTATTTTCTGACCGCCCTTGCTTTTTGCAAGAAGCTTGTTAACATAATCTCCGCCGAGAAAAAGGCCGAGAAAATATGTCACCGTCACTTCGAGTATAATGCCCACAAGGCTGATAAGACAGGCATTCACTGTGGGAAATGCCATTCCTATTGAAATATATATGAGTGAAGCGGGTATAATAAAGAGAATGGATTTTACAAGATAAACGCCCCATATAGTCAGAACTGCAAACAGTACGCTTGAAGAGGCTTCAACTATTGCACGCACATCAATGTTTTTGAGCTTTTCATAGTTTATGACGGCTACAACGAATATAACCATGGCAACAGTGGCTCTGAGCAGTGCAAGCAAGGTGGATTTTGTCTTTTTATTCATAGCATTTTCCTTTCAGTCAGATTTGTTAATTATACACCAATTCTGATAAAAAAACAACAAATCAATAAAACAATGTTCATTTTTTATTATAGACAAAATAACTATAATATGATATATTATTAACATTAGTTTTTTTGCGGAGGTGCAGCAAATGACAATTAAAGAAAAAGCCGAAAGACTGGCAGTAGGCACAGCCATTGACGGTTTGCTTAAATATATTGATAAAAATCCTCAGGAAAATCTCTTAAAGCTTATCGATCTTGGTGAAAAGCTTCTGGGAGATACCTTCCCCAAGAAAAACATTGAAGCAGCAAGAAGAATAATCCGAGAGCAGGATAATGTCTATTATACACTTGCTATGAACATTCTGAACGATCTTGACAGAGCTATGCTCAAAAAGATGATTCTTGCTATAGGTCTCGGTGCAGGTGTCAAGGGTACCAAGGCGGTAAGAGAAAACAGAGAAAAATATAAGTGCAACATACCTTTCCAGATTTTGCTTGACCCCACAAGCGCCTGCAACTGTAAGTGTAAGGGCTGCTGGGCAGCAGAATACGGTCATAAAAACAACCTGACATATGAAGAAATGTCAAGCATCGTTTCTCAGGGCAGAGAGCTTGGTACACACTTTTATATGTTCACCGGTGGTGAGCCTCTCATAAGAAAAGACGACATCGTCAAGCTCTGTGAGGAATATCCCGACTGTGGCTTTATGGCATACACTAACGGTCACCTGGTTGACGAAAAGCTTTGTGACGATATGCTCAGAGTGGGCAATCTTGCTCTTGCACTGTCTATTGAGGGTGATGAGGAAGCAACTGATGAAAGACGCGGTGAGGGTAACTATCAGAAGGTTATTTCAGCTATGAAGCTTCTCAGAAGCAAGGGCTGCCTTTACGGTATAAGTGTTTGCTACACCAGAAATAATGTGGAAAAGGTCACAAGCGACGAGTTCCTTGATAAGATGGTTGAATTAGGTGTAAAATATGCCCTTTATTTCAACTTTATGCCTGTAGGTCACGATGCATCACCTGAGCTTATTCCCACACCTGAGCAGAGAGAGTATATGTATAAATGGCTCAGACGTGTGCGTAACGGCAAATCAGGCAAGCCTTTATTCTTTATGGATTTCCAGAGTGACGGTGAATATGTCGGCGGCTGTATCGCAGGCGGCAGAAACTACTTCCATATTAACTCGGCAGGCGATATGGAGCCTTGCGTTTTCATCCATTTCTCAGATTCAAATATCAGAACACATACACTTTTAGAGGCTCTGCAAAGACCGCTGTTTATGGCTTTCAGACATGATCAGCCCTTTAATGATAATCACCTCAGACCTTGCCCGATGCTTGAGAATCCTCAGTGTCTGAGAGATATTGTGAGCAGAACAGGTGCAAAATCCACTAACCTTATTCAGGAAGAAACTGCAGAGATGCTTTGCAGCAAGTGTGATAAATTTGCAAAAGAATGGGCACCCAGAGCAGATGAGCTCTGGAAGAGCACCAAGCATCCCAACCCCAAGACTCAGTATTACAGAGATACACCCGAGGGTAAGCAGGAGTTTGGTCTTAACTGACATCCGGCAGGTACGCAGAATTGCGTACCTGCATTTCAATTAAAACAGAGGTAAAATATGGAAATAAGAAAGACAAGACCCGAAGACATAGACAGAGTTATGGAAATCTATGCTGCTGCAAGAAGGTTTATGCGTGAGCATGACAACCCTACTCAATGGGCAGACGGCAGACCCTTCCGACACAATATTGAAGCTGATGTAAATGAAGGCTGCAGCTACGTCTGCACAGATAAAGAAAAAGTGGTGGGCGTTCTTCGCTTTACTGTCGGTGATGACCCCACGTACAAAAGGATAGACGGAAAATGGCTGAACAGCACCCCTTATGCTGTTGTGCACCGCATCGCTTCTTCAGGTGATGTCAAGGGTACGGGGGAGTTTATGCTTCGTTGGGCACTGGAGCAGTACGGTCATATCCGCATCGACACTCACGAGGATAATTATGTTATGAAAAACTTGCTGAAAAAGCTTGGATTTACATATTGCGGCATAATTTATCTCAGCGACGGCGACCCCAGAGTGGCCTATGAAAAGTGCAAATAAAATTATAAAAAGGCTTGATTTTTTATCTCTGCTCGTGTATAATAGCAAGGCAATTAAATAGATGGAGAGTTGTCCGAGCTGGTCGAAGGAGCACGATTGGAAATCGTGTAACGGCGATAAACCGTTCGAGGGTTCGAATCCCTTGCTCTCCGCCAAAAAAATGATACCGATGCCCTTGTGGTGTCGGTATTATTTTTTTCGATAGAATCAGAAGTAAGGGATTCGAACAAGGAGGGAGCGAAGCGGAAGAAAACAGTCCGGTGGACTGTTTTCGCCGACGGGGCAACGAGCGAAGCGAGGCGATAGCGCGGC
>JAZNUW010000103.1:0-15986 GCA_045592465.1 Acutalibacteraceae bacterium
CCCTACAGCAAGAATAGCCACTGTGAGCACTGTGTAAACCTCACCGCCTTCTGTAATGATGCCTAAATAAAGCAGGATAGTATTGGTGACAGTGAAAATAACATTGATTGTTCTGAGCAGAAGAATTCTTTTGCTTTGGGGACAGGAATATTTTTCTGCTATGCCTGCAAGATTTGTGAACAGCTGAAAAGTGAAATAGAGATTAATTGCGGAAGGTATGAGTGAAACATAATTAAGATACATCTGAAGACCAAATATATTCAGCACCCACTCTATAACATTCCACACCACAAGAATAGTGCCGAAGGGCTTTATGAGCTTTGCGCTCTCCTCTTCAAGCGCTATAACAGACAGAGCTGACACCATAAGAGCATAGCCTGCCCAATCAGGAAGAATGTCAAGGGTGCCTAAATTGATATGAATATATATCAGGAAAAATCCCCAGGCTACTTTTTTGACCGCAGAGCGAATTTCAGAAATATTATTTGTCATATTACTGCGCCTCCTTTGTGTAAATTGTCATCTCGTCAACGAGCTCCTTATCTGCATAAATCCAAATCCGATATGCGTAAGGCAGTTCATTTTCAGCCGGCTTAATTCCGCTGCCGCTGTAACCGCCGCCGCTGCCGTTTTCTTCAATGCCGTCCCAGCCATTATATACTGTCATTCCCGACCAGGAATAGCCTGATGTGTTGCTGCCGCTGCCGACTAAGCCGCCCAAATTGGTTGCCGATTCTTTTGCATCTTCAAAGTCATCGGCGTTAAGGTCATCTTCGTCATAGCAGGTTTTTGTGATAATTGTCAGATACTTTCCCACAAAGCTCTGACGGTATTCTTCATTAGCTTCATAAACTGTATATCTGTCATAATATTCACTTTCAAACTCGGCAGAAAGATCGGGAGTTTTATTAAAAAACATCATTGAACCAAAAAGGTTATTCTGACTTTTTGATTTGCTTGCTATATAATATTTATACCTGAAAGAGCATGTGACTTTACCCGTTTTGCCTTCAGCTCCGTAGGTATAGGGATAATACTCATCTTTTTCGTCAAAGTTTATGTCAAGAAGAAATCTTTCGCCCGCTTCCCTGACAGTCCAGCCGTCAGAATTTTCGATAATTACGGGCATAACAAGCGTAGCGTGATTTTTGGGCACTTCACCGTATATTTCTTTGAGCTTTGCAGTGTTCACATCTGTTTCAATATCGAAATGAATGTCAGCCTCATATGTTCTGTCGCCTGTTTTTTCGATATTATATACTGCATGGCATGTTCCCGTATCAGGAAATGTGAGATTATCAAACTCAAACCCGGAGCTGAAATAATAATTGTATTCCTCATCCTTTGTCATTTGAGATATAATTTCTTCGTGTCTTTCTTCAGGCACTGCACAAAGAAGCATAACGCCGTTTTTCTGTGCCACACCCTTTGAGAAAGCATCAATGGCACCTGCCATTGTGGTGCATCTTGCGCTTCTTGCCGAGGCAACCGCAAGATTGAAATCCTTTTCAGATGCGGGATTGTAGTCCTTCAATTCAACTGCATAGCCGTAAAGGCAGGGCATAAACAAAAACAGCACTATGCAGACACTGACCACACCCATTCCCTTAGGGTACTTTTTGAATTTCACAATCGAGTCAATTCGTCTTGCAATATTTTTTCCGCCGTTTGAGGCTGATGATGTGCAGGGCACCTTCTGATAGCGCTCGTTGACCATGCTCAGCAGTAATATGCCATAATCGCGTCTGCTCTCGCCCTCTAATTTTTCCAGGGTACGCAGGTCACAAAGGGCCTCAATGTCGTTGCTCATTCTGTCAAAAGCATAGTGCATAACCGGGTTAAACCAGTTTAAGCAACGAAGAAGACATATAATCAGGCTCTGAAGTGTGTCACCGTTTTTGATGTGAATAAGCTCGTGAAGAATTATCTTTTCGTCAACTTCTCTGTCTTCAGGCAAAACAAGCACAGGCTTCAAAAATCCGCAGACAAATGCTGAAGGCAGTCCCTTAAGGGTTATTATCCTTTTCGGGGCATAAAGGTTATATCTGCCGGCGAGAAGATTGATTTCGCGCCTGATTTCATCGGGTACGGCAGAGCCTTTTCTGAGGATAAATCTCAGCCTTATGTAAGAGAAGAGATAAACCAGCGCAAATATTAATAAGCCTGCAAAAAACAGAATATAAATGTAATCAGTAACACTCACCGGAATCAGGCTGTGGGGAATATGAAAATCGGGGTTTATCATGGAATATTCAGGTGTATATGCCGAGGCAAGACCCTTTTCGGCAGTGAATTTCAGCATTTCCACATAGGCGCCAACGTTGGGCAGAAGTATGCTTCTCGACGAAGACGAGGGAATGATTATACGAAGAATAAGCACCAGCCATATCCCCTTTTGCCAGCGTGCAGAGAGCACATCCTTAAACAGTGTTTTCAGTGCTAAAATTATAAGCGCAACAATTGTTATGTTGAAGCTGTGCAGAAGTAAATACCAGATGTTAAACACAGTCACACCTCCATTTCATCAAGCATCTTTTTAAGGCGCTCTACCTCACTTTTTGATATTTCGCTATCCTTAAGAAAGGCGGCAATAAGCTCCCCTGCTGAGCCTGAATAGACCTTATTGAGAAGCTCGTCTCTTTCCTGCCTTGCGCAGTCTTCCTTCGAAACTGCGGCCTTATAGGGCGACAGAGCATCCTTGTGGATGATAACCAGGCCTTTTTTGCACATCCTTGTCAGATATGTGTGCACCGTGTTATTAGTCCAACCGTGGCTTCCCTTCAGCGCTGATGTTATTTCACCAAGGGTGAAGCTTTCACCTGACCATAGCACTTCCATAACATCCCATTCGGGCAAAGTGAGTTTCATTTTTCTCCCTCCTTACTACAGTTGTAGTATTATTACAATTACATTCTACACTTGTAGTAGCCTTTTGTCAATAGGCAGGCATAAAAAAAGTACCCTGCCGTTAATCGGCAGAGTACCGTTTATTTAAAAATTAATATGCTTCAACAGGAATAACGATGTCATAGCTTGCGTCGCCTGTTGTTTCAGCAACCCATGTGCCGTCAGCCATATCTCTTGCTCTGAAGATTACTTCGTCCTCATAAACCTCAAGAATAAAGCCAAGACCTGCTTCGTTATATGTGCCGTCTTTGTTTTCGATTGTCATTGAGGGAGCATTGATTGAATGGATGCCGTCAATGTAGTTGTAGTTATCGGGGCCAAAACCTGAATGAAGGTGACCTGAAATAAGGAACACATTCTTATATTTTGAAAGAATGGCCTGAAGCTCTTCACTCTGCTCGCCTACACTTGCGCCTGTTTTGATTGAACTGCCCCAAGCCTGCTCGATGTTGTGGCTGTCTTTAAGAGGCTGATGACAAATAACAAACACAGGTTTGCCGTTTTCTGCAGCAATTTCGCTGTCAATGAACTGGAGCTGCTCATTGCTGAGATATGCTGACTCAAACTCTGTTCTGTCTGAACCAACAACTATAATCTTATAACCGTTGATTCTCTCTGAGAACCAGAATTTTTCCATTGAATTGTCACCGTTGAGGGTGTTGGCGAAATGGCAGAAGGTATCTGTGCTCTGCTCGTAAAGACGAAGTCTGATATCGTGATTACCTGTTGCCATTATGTAACGTGTATCCATACCTGAAAGCTGGTCATAAACAAGCTGATATTCAACTGAGAGACCGTTTTCTGCAATGTCACCAAGACCTAAAACAGCGTCAAACTTGCAGTTTGCATTTTTAAGGTCTTCACAAGCTGCTGTGAAAATGGGATATCTGCCGAGCATATAGTTTGAAATCTGGGGGTCAGCAACAAGAGCAAAAACTGCCTTTGCATCTTCCTTGCTTGTGTCAATGGGTGTTTCGGTTGAGGGTGCAACATAGCCGCCGTTAAGAGCTAAAACGAGAGCCATAAACACACCGAAAAGCCAATAGAAAAACTTCTGAAAAATTGTTCGCATTACCATATCGATAATCCTCCTCATATAATGTTTTAACGCAGATTATTTTAACACTATTAAAATTAAAAGTCAAGATTTAATAATTTTTACAATGCTTTTTTTATGCTTTCATTAACTTTTTCACGTGTGGAAAGAATAAGGTCGGTGTCCATTGTAACTGAAGCATCACCTTCAGCCGAAGCTTCAACTGCAACCTGAAAAGATTTCTTTTCATTTTTCAGCACTGAAAATCTTTCAAGCGATTTTTCAGGCATTTTATCCTCATCGTATATTTTTTCAAGTGAGGAAATCAATCTGATATCGGTTATGGCGCTCACAACGTCACCTCATTTCAATAATATTGACTTACAGTTGTTTAAATTATTTTATGAAAATCAAAATTTTTTGTCAATTAAATATGCTATATACTTGAAAATGAACGAAAAATGAATTATACTTAGATTATAAATAAATTGTAAACACGGCGGTGAAATTATGCAAACAGATAAAGAACTCAGATATCCTCTTATATTCGTTCACGGCATGTTCGGCTGGGGTGAAAACGAAGGAATAAATAAATACATACCCTATTGGGGTGCAACAGGCGGCAGCATAACAGAGCATATGAAATCCCTCGGCTGCGATGCCTATGCCGCATCGGTAGGTCCCATGTCGAGCGCCTGGGACAGAGCCTGCGAGCTTTATGCTCAGCTTACCGGTACCTTTGTCGATTACGGCAAGGCTCACAGTGAAAAGCACGGCCATAAGCAGTTTGGCAGAAACTATGAAAAGCCAATGATTGAAAATTGGTCTGAAGAGAATAAAATCCACCTCATCGGTCATTCCTTCGGCGGCACAACTGTCAGAATGCTCACTCACCTGCTGACTTACGGTGCACCTGAAGAGGTTGAGGCAAGCGGTGCCAATGTTTCACCCTTGTTCAAAGGCGGCAAGGGCAACTGGATTTGCTCTCTGACTGCAATATGCTCCCCTCTTAACGGAACCTCTGCTCATGACACAGCTGTCAGATATAAGCTGAAAAATCTCATTATTTACGGTGCAAGCTTTTATTCGGGCGTGCTTGGCAGATCTCCTCTCAACGGCACTCTTGTCGACTTCCATCTGGAACAGTTCGGACTGACAAACACCCCCGGCCAGAAGGACGCTGAGCCTATTATGGAGACAATCAAAATAATCAGCAAAACAAAAGACCAGATTGAATATGATATGTCCCCTGAAGGCACTAAGGAAATAAACGACCGTATTGAGATTTCACCTGAGGTCTGCTATTTCTCATATGCCTACAACTCCGTTAAAGAGAGCAAAAGCGGCAAATGGCACACACCCTCTTATACAAAATTCCCCTTCCTGTCGTTCACAAGTGCTCTGATGATGCACGACACTAAAAATCATCCCGACTTCCCGGGAAGCAAAATCGAGCTTTATAATGACGGACTGGTTGACACATTCTCTGCCACTCATCCACACGATGAGCCCCATATTTTATGGGAAGAAGACACTGAAATCAACCCGGGAATCTGGCACGTTATGCCCATCACTCACGGTGACCACGGCACTGCAATAGGCCTTTTTGAGTCAAAGGATATCACTCTTAAGTTTTATAGCGACATGCTCGAAATGCTTGAGGGCGCAGAAAAAGCCACGGTTAAATAAGCTTAAAATATATCACATAACATTAAACACCCGTAATGCCGAAGCATTACGGGTGTTTGCGATTTTTTGTCTATCTTTTCAGATTATCCGAAAATGTTTTTGAACCAGTCAATGATACTCTGGAACCATTCTGCAATTCTCTTGAAGAATGCAATCAGGCCGTTGGGAGCAATACCTTCTTCAGGATCAATGATGTCTTCAAAGATATCCATATCGAGAATATCTGTGATAATCTGGCCAGCAAGTGCTTCGCCCTTATCCTTTGAATTTCTCATTTCTTCAAGAAGCTTTGTCCATTCAGCGTCAAGATCCTTCTTGCCGTTTGCAGTTTCGCCTACACCGATATCAAGACCGTAGTAGATGTAGTAAATTGTTGCAAGAGCAGCATCCATACCGAGATGTGTTTCAACTGCGCAGTCAGCAACTACCTTAAGAATGCCTGCTACGTACTTTTCAGCTTCAGCTGTCATGCCGAGGTGATCTCTGAGAAGACCGAGAAGAGCCTTCTGGTTGTTTTCGTGCATGATGAAGGTGATGAGAAGTCTTTCAACAACTACAACCATTTCAGCCTTGCCACCGGCCATTTCATCAGCATTTGCATAAACCATTGTGTATGCTGTCTTGCCGTTCTTTGACTCGTATGACTTGAGTTCACCTACTGTAAGCTCAAGAATTGCACTTGCATCAAGAGATTCGAATTCATAGCCTGTGCTTTCAGCAATCATATCAAGAAGCATATCAAAGAGCTTTTCAAATGTGAGAGTTGAAAGGTCAAGACCGATAAGTTCATAAAGGTCAATCTTAGCAACAGGTTCAATTGCGCTCAGAAGTGTGTAAACAGCATTAAGAGTGTTCTTAACAACTGTGTCAACACCGTTTGAGTTGATGAAGTAAACAATTGCGGGAAGCATAGCAAGTATTTCATCAGCAGGATTTTCCATAATAACGTCTACTCTGTTGAGAAGAGGATTAAGGAATGCTGTGAGAAGTACATCGCCGTTGTTTTCGATTTCAGCATAGTATTCAGCCTGTGTGAGAATGCCTTCACAACCGAGAACCTCAAGAAGAGGAATGATACCGTAAGCATAACCTTCAGCACCGGGAAGTGTGATTGCATCTGACTTGTCAAGGTCAACGAAGAATGAGATATCTTCGTCAGCAAGAATCCATCTGAGAACAGGATAGAGAGGTTCAAGTACATCGCAAAGAGATGCTACAAACTGATCTCTGTCTTCTGTGAATTCAGGAACATTAACCTTGGCAACAGCTTCAATGTCTACACCGAGTGATGACTTGAGAACTGCCACAATGTGCTTACCTACATTAGCACCGTTAACTTCAAGCTTTGCAATACCGTCCAGTACGCCTGCAAGAGCATCACGGATAGCAACAATGTTTGCACTGTTATAAAGTGAACCGTTTACAAGACCGTTGATAAGTTCCTTAAGGTTGTCAACGCTATTGCCGTTGATGTTGATACCAAGAAGATAAATTACGTTATCAACGAACTCACCGAAGTTATCAGCAACATACTGTGCCATTTCTTCTGTGTAAAGAGGACCGTATTCGAAGTCTTTATAGAGGTCTGATGTTGCAACAGCTGAGAATACATAACCTGTGTCAGCTCTGTCTGTAAACTTCCAGTCAAATTCCTGAACAGGAACTTCGCCCATGTTGAAGAGGTTGAGAAGAAGTGCATAGATGTCTGCGCCGAGGAGTTCTTCAAGCTTTGCAGCATTATCCTCGTCCTTAGCTGTGAGGATAACAATGTTTGCAAGAACAGTAATCATATCATATACTGCAAACTCGTCGTTGTAGTACATCTTATATGTCACATCTGTGTGGCTGACTGACGGGTATTCCTTAACTTCACCAAGAGCGAAGCCTACAAGCACGTCCTTGAGAAGTCCAAGATCAAGACCTGTCATATGAGCAACAAGCTCGAGAATAGCTTCAACTGTGAGATTGTCAATGCTGATCATAAGCTCTGCATCTTCAATACCGAGAAGCTCGGGAATATCGATAAGCTCAGCGATGTCAAGCTCAACACCGAAGACTGAAAGCTTATTGATAAGTGTTGTAACAGCAGCGGTGAGATTGTCAATAGCAATTGCAACACCGTTTGCGTTAAGGAAGTAGAGAAGGTTGGGAAGAAGATTGAATATTTCAACCGCGGGATCTGCGAGAATCTTATCAAGTCTTACAAATGTAGCCTTGAGAATATCTTCAACTGTCACTGCCTTTGAAAGATCTACACCGAGAGCTTCAAGGATGAGAGCAAGACCTTCTTCATAGCCAAGACCGCCGTTGATTGTGATGATTTCTTCGCCGTCTTCGTACTTGTCACCAACAATTGTTTCATCAACAAAGAATCTGTAATCCTTGCCGAAGAGGAGCCAGTCAATAAGACCGCCTGCATAAGTTGTGAGTACGTTTGCGAGTTCTGCTGCAAATTCGTCTGCAGTGTCAATGCCTTCGGGAGCATTATAGCTCTTGAGACCTACAACATCAACCTTAAGAAGAAGTCCTGCAGCCTTGAGGAGGGTTTCATCGATATCACCGAGGAGACCTGCAACTGCATCAGCAATTGCTTCAATGTTTTCGCCTGAGTAAATCTTAACCTTGTCATTTACAAGAGCGCCGAGTGTGCTGTAGTTGCTGTCGATAAGACCTGCAATCATATCACCGATTTCACCAAGGTTATCAGCAATATATTTTGCACTTTCTTCTGTCCAGTTATTGGGATATGTGATAGCATACTTGATTACGTCAACTGTACCGTTGTTGTAATCGATGCCGTCTTCTGCCCAGCAGTAATCCCAATCGGGTGTTGCGTAAACAACAGGTGCGCTGCTGAATACTTCTTTAAGGCCTGACATGATATCTGTACCGATCATCTTGTCAAGAGCTGCAGCATTCTGCTCGTTTTCAACAAGCATAAGAGCAACTGTCACAAGGATTGTGATCATGTCATATCTTGCATATGCATCATCATAAACCATTCTGAAGCCATAATCACCGCTGATTGAATTGAACGCTTCAATCTTACCTACGCAGAGATCTACGAGGATGGGTGCAGCTGCTGAAAGGTCAAGACCGAGAATTTCTTCAACAAGAGTGAAGACAGTTTCAAGATCGAGGTTGTTTGCGTCAATTACTACTTCTGAATCTTCAGGAAGAAGTCCGTTGAGAGCATCGTTGATGATAGCGATAAGATCAAGCTCAACACCGAAGCTTTCCTTAAGAAGACCCATAAAGCCTGTTACGCTTGCGAGCATATTCTTAACTGAAACTGAAATGCCGTTTGCGTTAAGGAAGTAAATAACGTTGGGAAGCACGTTGAGAATTTCGTTGATGGGATCGTTGAGAATTTCATCAAAACGTTTTGCCAGTGAAACAAGTACGCCTTCAACATCCTTTGAATCTGCTGCAGGAAGATCCTTACAGCCGAGAGCTTCAAGAATGGGAGCAAGACCCTTGGCATAACCCATAGCACCCTTGATAGTTGCTACGTTGCTGCCGTCTGAGTAATTGAAGAGAGTAAAGTCTTCACCGAAGAATACAAGATTTACAACTTCAGGAATTACAGCAAGAATCTTAGCAAGCTCCTGAGCGAATTCAACTGCTGTGTATGTCTTTGTTTCATCTGCCTTGTAGTTTCTGAGAGCTTCAAGGTCTGCACCGATAAGAACACCTGCATTGTTAACAATTTCAGTGTTGAGCTTACCGAGAAGGTCGTTGAGAAGTGCTACAAGCTTGTTGAGGTTTTCACCTGTGAAGATGTTGATGTTCTCCTTGAGCATATCGCTGAGAGTACCTTCAACACCTGCCATCTTGAGAGCTGATGCAATAAGTGCATCAAGGTTTTCGTCGAGATACTTAGCTGTATCTTCTGTCCAGTCTGTGGGATAGTTGAGTGATTCGATTGTGGGAGCAATTGAAATGCCTGAATCGAAGATAGCTTCATCAAAGCCTTCGGGGAAGTTATATGCCCAGTCAATAGTACCGTAAACGGGATCAATGCCTTCAATAAGAGCATAGATTCCGGCGATATACTGCTTAACTTTAGCTGTGAGCTCTGCATCTTCGCCACCGATTACCTTTGCAAGTGCATCAACGTTTGCATCAACTGTGCACCATTCAAGTGCAAAATTAAGGATAACTGCAACAAGGTCAGTGCCGTCGAAGAGGTCTGTGTAAGCACCCTTCTTACCGTTTTTGCCGATAATTGATGACTTGGATTCATAATCCTTGACTGCTACCTTACATACGTCTGCGATAAGTACATTAAGTCTTGTGAGGTCAAGACCAAGAAGGCTCTTAAGCAGATTAAGAACAAAATCAACATCAAGCTTGTCAAGATCAAGCTGTATGGGAAGGTCAGCAAGAAGTGAACCTAAGAGCTCATTGAGATTAAGTTCATAAATAGGACGGATTGTATCGATAATTACATAAATAGGATGAAGGAGGTTGTCTACTACTGTTGCAAGAGCATTGCTCTGGAGGAAGTAGAGAAGACCGGGAAGAATGCTGAGAATACCCTCAACTGCATCTGCGTCTTCACCTATGATTGTTTCAAGCTTGCCAACAATAGCAAGAAGAATAACTTCAATAACATTGTCACCTTCTTCAAGATCCTTGATTTCGCAACCAAGTGCCTCAAGAAGAGGTATGATAGCTGTGTCATAGCCGTTATAACCGAGAAGAGTAATAACTGCGCCATTTTCATCCTTGATAGCTTCAAGATTTTCGCCGGCAAGAATGAAGTTGATTACGGGAGCAAGAGGATTGAGGATAGCTGCCATAACTTCTACGAAGCCTTCAGCATCACCGTCTTCGAAGCCCCAGTCTGTGTCATCGGGAAGATCCTTATATGCTGCAAAAGCACTAAGATCAATTCCGAGAAGATCCTTGAGAAGCTCTGTGATGTCGATTGCAGGAGCTGCTTCGCTCTCACCTTCGCCGCCTTCAGATCCTTCACCTTCAGCCACTGTTGAAGGCTCGTCTTCGCCCTGTGTTGCATCCTCGTCAGCCTTGTCGCCTGCAAGCAGTGCGTTAAGATCAAGACCGCTGAGAGCCTTAGCAAGAGCTGTAATGTTTGCGTTTGTAAACAGACCGCCGATAAGCTCATCGAGCTTAGCTGCAAGGCTGAATGTGCCTTCTTCGTCACTGTTTACCATGTCGATAATTGAACCGATAAGTTCATCGAGGTGGTCAACGATATACTGAGCCTTTTCTTCTGTGAGGTCGCTGTTATATGAAAGGTACTGAACCATTGCAGGTGTGAGACCCTCAACAGTACCGTCAAAGAGTGGGTCTACATACCAGTTATACTCTGCAAAGTTGTCATTATATTCCTGGTTGAAGATTTCAACTACTGCTGCAATAGCATTTCCTGTGCCGTAGCCGATAAGACCCATTTCTTTGAATGAAGCAACTGTTTCATCGATCTTTGCTGTGTCAGGTACCTTTGTTCCGTCTTCCTGTTCTACAGTCATAAGAAGAGCAAGAAGACCCTTGAAAGCTTCTTCGTCCTGAATAAGATCAAAGATGTATGTAAGCAGATAGTTACCAACTGCACCCTTGTCAGCTGCAATTGTGAGAGCTTCGTTTTCAGCAAGGTCTACGTCTGTTGTGTTTTTGATAACTGCCTTGTCGTAGTGTGTAGCATATCTTGCTGATGTGAATTCATCCATTGTGCCCATCTGAGCAATCTTGCCCTGCTCAATTGCGGGAAGAGGAAGACCGAGAAGGCCAAGGAGTGAGTTAACACCGTCTGAAAGATCGATAAGCTCGTTGATGTCACCAATGAGTTCAGCAACATTGAGATCCATTGAGGGAAGGAGATCTGCAAGCATGCCGCCAACACAGCCCTGAAGTGTGCTGTTGTTGAGCTGAACACCGATGTTAAGCTTTGTGCCGAGCATATTAAGGAGTGAGGGCACCATCTGCATTGAAAGAGCATAGCAGAGGTTGGGAAGGATATTGATAATTGTTGCAAGAGGAGCATTTCCTAATGAATCAAGAAGACCGAAGACAGGCTCAAAGATTGCTCTGAGCATATCAGCTGCTGCATTTTCACTGTTCTTTGCATAATCTTCAATTACTGAAGGAGCCTTGAATGTGAAAGCTGCGCCTTCTGTGCCTTCAACTCTTGCACCGAGTGCTTCAAAAATGGGAACGAGGAGGTTAGCATAACCTGCACAAGCACTTGCACCGATTGTAAGATGTGCGTTATCGTTAATAGTAATGATTACTTTTGCGCTGATTGATGCAACGTCTCTTACCTGATTTGAATCCCATGCAGTATTTGCAACAAGAACGTTAAGAAGAGGCTTCAGGCAGTGTAAAGCATCGTCAAAGCCCTGATAGAAGGCTTCTGCAATTTCGTCTGTTGACTTGCCTGCTTCTTTAGCTGCGTCAACACCCCATGTGAGCTTGAGTGTGCCGTCTTCATTGAAGAGAGCGGGATTTTCTTCTGTCCAGGGTGTCTGGTCAACAACTACTTCGGTAATCTTATTGGGATCTTCCGGATCTTCGTATTTCTTAGTAGTAACGTAGTTCTTGCTTGCTGTCTTAAGCATAGCAATATTATCTGCATACTTACTTGAATCAAGAGTGTTAGCAACGTCACTGGGGAAAAGAGGAAGACCTGCTTCAACAGCAATTACGTCAATTGTTTTATTGTATGTAATATTTGCAGTTACGGGGTCAGTGATCTTAGTGGGAAGATCCTTTTCCCATACCTTAAGAAGCTCACCAAGAACGAGAGGATAAAGCATCTGCATAATTGTGTTGATGAGGGCGTCACTGAAGAGAGCCTCAGCAATAAGGTCCTTAAGCATTGTGCCGATGTCGAGAGGAGTACCGTCTTCATTGAGAAGTCCGCCGAGAATAGCTTTCACTTCGTCTGAAGCAATAAGTGTGTCAATGCTTGAAATAACATTTTCAACCTTATCTTTGTTTACTATGTATTCTTCGTCTCTGATAATATCAGTGGGAAGAACTTCACGGTTAGCATAATCGCCGAGAATCTGTGAGAATGAGCTGAAACCGCCTGTAGCAATAAAGTTTTCAAGAATTGTGAAATCATCACTGAGAGCGTTGAACTTATTGATTGTTGCCTGAGGCATTGAGAAGTTCTTAGCTTCATCCTTAAGGTAATAGTAAGTATCTGTATCAATGCTCTTGAAAGCCTGCTTATACTTACTGTAATTGTTTATGTTAAGAATATCGATTTTGCCGTTAAGAGCCTTGACAACTGCGTAAAGCTCTGTTGCAATATCAATCTGAGCTTCTACTCTTGAGTGAAGAGTTGCATAAACACTCTCCATACGAGTCTTCATAGCCTTATCGTTTTCCTGCATAATCTTGTCGGCTGTGCCTTCTTCAAGATCAGCTTCGATGCTTGCAATAAGGTTCTTAAGACCTGTGTACCATGAGTCGTAACCTTCTACACCCTCGTAGCCCTTAAGAGCTTCAACAAGAGCGGATGACTCTGCATTGACGTCTGTTGCCTCATAAATCTCAGCAATATATTTTGCATACTGAGTTGAGAACTGATCGTCATAGTCTGCAGTCTTGATAAGGTATGCAAGAGTAGCAGAAAGATCACTAAGTGTATCGCTGTAACCGCTCATTACCATATTAACAAGGTTTGCGGGATATGAATTGATTGATGTAATGAAACCGTCAACCTTACCCTTAGCAACTGAAACTGTTGCGCCGCTTAATATACCGTTGATTATATCGTCTTCATTGTAGTCATAGTAAGCGGGGATTGTGTTGTCGATGTCTGCCTTGAGTCTGCGAAGTTCAATAAGACGGATTTCAACAAGAATTTCGTCAGCAAAAGCCTGAATGTCAGCGCGTACGAATTCTACGCCGTTGTACTTGTGATTTGCAATGTAGTCTCTTGCTACAGAGCTTGCACCGTCAAATGTTGCAAGACCTTCTGTGAGCTTTGAATAAAGAGCTCTGAGCTGAGTTTCATCCATGCCTGCATAGCCTGCTTCTTTGAGACCTGTGAGAGGATATGCAACCTCGCCTACACTAACAATTTCACTTGCAAGAGTGAAGTTGCTGTTGAAGGTTGAAATCTTTGCATCATAGTCAGCGCTGAAATACTGGTTCCATGCTGCTGATGAGAAATTAACAGCGTTGTTTTTTGCATTGTTGATAGCTGTTTTTGCGTTTGCGAGAGCAGCTGCATCATTAATCGTAAACTGCACCATCTGATCAAGATTTGCGTTCAGATATGTGCTGTTGTTGCTGAGAGTTGTTGCACTGTCTTTAAGAACCTGTGTGCTCTGCTTTTCACCTTCAGCTTCTGTAACTGAGCTGATTGAATAGTAGTATTCAAAACCGTAAATGGTTTTGCTTCCGTTGACATTACCACAAGAGTCTGTTGTGTTTTCGGTTCTTTCAGTCTTATCATAATTGGAGTTTGCATGCTTAACAGTGAATGTCTTTGTTGTTGCAATTGAAGCGGGAAGAGCGTCAATTGAATCATAGCTGAGAAGTTCACCGCCGAGAGTAACTGTAAGCTTTACATCTGCAACAGCATTAAGGTTTGTACCCGGTGCAGTACCTGTTTCGTTCTCTCTCTTGCTACCCTTGCTTGTACTTACATTAGCACCTGAAATAAGTCTGGTGATGAATGAATCTACATTAAATGTAGCATAGTCACCACTCATTTTGTTTGAAAGAGTGTTTTTGATTGTTGTGTTTACCTGATTGATTGTTCTGTTACCTGCTGAGCTGTTTGCAGGTGCCTTGTCAGCAAGTGTGTCAAAAATCTCAAAGTACAGTTCAACCGCATCAATAATCTTGCCGTCAGGGTCATTGACAACATAGTTGTTGGTTGCTGTTGAAGTGAAAACTGCATTTTTGACTGCGTCGTTTTTGAGCGCTGCGATAAGTTCATTCCACTTAGCGTCGCTTACATTTCCGCCTGCTGCAAAGCTGACTGTGCTAAAAGCAACACTCATGCTTGTCATAATCATGATTACTGCAAGCAGTACGCTCAAAGACTTCTTTGAAAGTTGTTTAAGTTTTCCTACTTTCATGTTTTTTCCTCCATTAAAATTTTATGTATAAATTTTTATACACATAGTTTTTTGCTCAGCTCCCTGAGCCCGGTAAAAAAGCATTTTTTAAAGTATCACTCCTCATGTTTTTCTATCTATATATAAAAGTTATAAAATAACCCTTATTTTTTCTTGTTATGAATATTCTTTTTGTTTCTCTTGCGATTTTCTTTTTCCTTGGCCTTTTTCCATGCATCATATTTAGCTTCCAATTTTGCTCCGATTGCTTCTGGATTGGGCTCAAAACTGCATGATTCGTATTTTGGTGTCTTATAAAGAACCGCAAGCCAGATGATGCTTGTTATTATAGAAAAGACACAACAAATCTGCCAGAAGTTCATGCCAAACAGAATATTCTTTTCCCACTCAACATCATAATATCTACAATACTCCCAACCAAATCGGCCTATGGAATAGAGTATCGTACCAATGGGGAAAAGGCTGCCTGTGCGCAGCTTGAATTTATCTCTTGCAAGAAAAACAAGAATTGCAACCACAAGAACCGCAGATATAGTCTCACACATCTGCACCGGGAAGACCTTTCCGCCATAAACTATGCTGTGCACACCGTTTTCAAAGGGGAAGCCGTAGCAGCAGCCTTTAAGATGACATGATAACTTGCCGAATGCAAAGTATGCAAAAGTCTCAACTGTAAAAGAATCGATAACCTTTCTGAACTTGTCACCTGAAAAAATTGAAACCAGATAAGCAACAATCGGCTGAAAGAGCACAACACCGTATATTCTCACGCTGGTGTCGGGAACATACTCTCCGCCACTGACTAAAGACAGCGCTCCGCTTCGTATAATACCCATCAGCTTCAGTTCAACCATACCGATTGAAATGAAAAACAGCGCATATAATATTGCTCTCATTTTTGAATATCCGTATTTTTCCCGTTTAAGAACAAAATTTATAAAGCAGAACAATCCACCCAAAGCATAGGTTATTATCATTGTGGATATTTCTTTCCCAAATATATTTACATACTGATACATTTTATCTTCTCTTTCTCTTCTTATTTTTTCTCTTTTCGGCTCTTGCCTTTCTTTCGGCTTCAGCCTTTTCAAACTGTTTAGCTTCAATATAAGCCTTTGCTTTGCCCAGCCAGTCTTTCTTTATTCCCATGAGCCACACCACAGAGAGAGCAACTGTTATCAGACTGCAGACCTGCCACAGGCTCATACCGAGGAAAAAGTATCTTTCACCCTCATAGGTATAAAAGCGTGTGAATTCCCAGATAAATCTTGTGCTGCCGTAAAGCA
>JAZNUW010000104.1:0-3917 GCA_045592465.1 Acutalibacteraceae bacterium
TTTGTCAGACCCAGAGCGTGATAAAGGCTGCGGTGAGGGGCATTGTTAAAGCCGTCTACTATTGTGTCTTTGATCATTGGTTTTCTTTCCTCCTAACCTTGCACTCGCAGAGTGCATATCGAGTTTTGCCACAGCAAAACATATCGAATTTGCCGTCAAGCAAATATATCGAGTGTGCCGCAAGGCAAACATATCGATTTTTCTATATGCACTTCGTGCTCGATATGTGCTTCGCACTCGATATGCACTTCGTGCTCGATATGTTGCTTCGCAACTCGATATGATAAAATCAAAGATTTTATCGAGCAATTCATTAAAGGTCTGTTGTCATGCCAACAGACCTTTAAACCTTTAGTTATTAATGAGCTTATCCTCGTCGCTCCATGAATAGAGCTTGCGGATTTCCTTACCTACAACCTCTGAGGGATGCTCAGCAGCAATCTTTCTCATAGCACCGAAGTGTACCTGTGAGCCTGCGTCTGACATGTCAAGAAGGAAGTCTTTTGCAAAGGTACCGTCCTGAATATCCTTGAGAACCTTCTTCATTGCCTTCTTTGTTTCATCAGTGATGATTTTGGGACCTGTGATATAGTCGCCGTATTCAGCAGTGTTGGAGATTGAATATCTCATGCCCTCGAAGCCGCTCTGATAGATAAGGTCAACGATGAGCTTCATTTCGTGGATGCATTCAAAATATGCGTTTCTGGGGTCATAGCCTGCTTCTGTGAGAGTTTCAAAGCCTGCCTGCATAAGAGCACAGACACCGCCGCAAAGAACAGCCTGCTCACCGAAAAGGTCAGTTTCTGTTTCTGTTCTGAAGGTTGTTTCAAGCACACCTGCACGTGCGCCGCCGATGCCGAGAGCATAAGCAAGAGCAATTTCAAGTGCATCACCTGTTGCATCCTGTTCAATAGCTACAAGGCAGGGAACACCCTTGCCGACCTGATATTCGCTTCTGACTGTGTGGCCGGGGCCCTTGGGAGCGATCATAACAACGTTGACATTCTTCGGGGGCTTGATGCAGCCGAAGTGAATGTTGAAGCCGTGAGCAAATGCAAGAGTCTTGCCCTCTGTGAGGTGGGGCTCGATGCTTTCCTTATAAAGCTTAGCCTGCTTTTCGTCGTTGATAAGAATCATAATCATGTCTGCATTCTTGGCAGCATCTGCAGCTGTCATAACTGTGAGGCCCTGGCTTTCAGCCTTAGCCCAGCTCTTGCTGCCTTCATAAAGACCAACGATAACATTTACGCCTGAATCCTTAAGGTTGAGTGCATGAGCATGACCCTGTGAACCGTAACCGATAATTGCAACTGTTTTTCCGCTGAGCTTTGCAAGATTACAATCCTGCTGATAATAAATATTCTGCATTATAAAGTCTCCTTTAATAAATTATTCCTGATTAATCATTGTGTCTGTGCCTCTTTCGATGGCAACTATGCCTGTGCGGCACATCTCGAGTATGCCAAGAGGCATCATTATTTTGATGAATGCATCAAGCTTTGTGGGCTCACCCGTGAGCTCAACGCTCATAACATCTGTGGAATAGTCGATAATCTTGGCACGGTATATCTCAGCCGCAGCCATAATATCGGGTCTTGTTTCAGGTGAGTTTTTCACCTTGAGAAGCATAAGCTCTCTTTTGACCGTAACATCATCGTCAAGCACCTTAACCTTTTTGACGTTGTAAAGCTTTTTCATCTGGCTGACAAACTGGTTTTTGGTGTTTTCGTCACCGCTTATGGTGATGGTGATTCTCGAATAATCCGGGTCTTCGATAGTGCTCACCGTCAGAGCATCAATGTTGAAGGCACGTCTTGTGAACATGCTGGTTACTCTCATAAGTACGCCCGGCTTATTATCAACGAGGACAGCTATGACAAATTTTCCCATATCACTCTCCCCTTTCCTTTGAAACGATAATATCATCAATTGAGCCGCCGGGGGGAAGCATGGGAAGCACAAATTCGTCTTTGTCGATAAGCACTTCTATTATATATGTACCCTCACCCTGAGAGGCCTCACTGAATGCTGATCTGAATTCTTCGGGAGTTGCTACTCTCATACCCTTGGCACCGAAGGCATCGGCAAGCTTCATAAAGTCTGTTTTTCTGCCCAGAACAGTGTTGGAATATCTTTCGCCGTAAAACAGAGTCTGCCACTGTCTTACCATACCGAGCACGCCGTTGTTGAGAAGCACTACGGTAACAGGCAGATTATATGAAACAGCCGTTGCAAGCTCATTGAGATTCATACCGAAGGAGCCGTCACCTGTGATAAGAACGGTTCTGTCTTTTTTGGCAACTGCAGCACCTATTGCAGCACCGAGGCCGTATCCCATTGTGCCAAGACCGCCGCTTGAAATAAAGGTTCTGTTCTCTTTGAAGCTGAGATATTGAGCAGCCCACATCTGATGCTGACCTACGTCTGTTGCAACAACGGTGGTGTCTTTCTTGATTTCGTTGATTATGTCAAAGACCTGTTTTGGTGTCAGAGGTACCTTTGCAGTCTCTGCCGACTTTTTATCAACAGCCTTTTCTTCGGCTCTGAGAATGTCTATGCGCTCTTTCCACTGAGGTCTTTCAGCAGTGCTTACGAGGGCGGAGATGCGCTGGAGTGAGTCGCGCAGGTCGCCGTGTACCCCGACGTCAACACCGATATTTTTGTTAAGCTCTGATATATCAACGTCAAGGTGTATAAACTGAGTGTTTCTGACATATTTTGCAGTGTTGCCCGTAGCTCTGTCGCTGAAACGCACGCCTATGCCTATGACTAAATCTGCCTCTTTGTTTGCCATTGAGGAAGCATAGTGACCGTGCATACCCTGCATGCCCAGGAACCTTTCATGGTCAGTGGGAATTGAGGAAAGGCCCATAAAGGTGCAGCCGATATAACCGCCGATTTTTTCGGCAAAGGCAATAACCTCATCAGCCATACCCTGACCGAGCACACCGCCACCGATGTAAATATAAGGTCTTTCGCTTTCGTTTATGAGCTGAGCCGCCTTTTCTATATATATATCCTTGGCTTTTTTGTTTGCCTTGGCAGATACAACCTCAGCCTTTTCATATTCGGCTGAAGCTATCTGCACATCCTTTGGGATATCCACGAGCACGGGACCCGGTCTGCCGCTTTTGGCTATGCGGAAGGCTTCTCTTAAGATGTCTGCAAGGTCATTGACGTCGCTGACAAAATAGTTATGCTTCGTTATGGGAAGGGTGATGCCCGTTATGTCAATTTCCTGGAACGAGTCTCTGCCTATAAGAGCATTGGGTACGTTGCCTGTGATAGCAACCATGGGAACCGAGTCAAGCATAGCAGTTGCAATACCCGTAACAAGGTTTGTGGCACCGGGACCTGAGGTGGCAATAACCACACCCACCTTGCCTGTGCTTCTGGCATAGCCGTCTGCAGCATGGGAAGCGCCCTGCTCGTGAGCAGTGAGAACGTGGTTTATTCTGCCCTGCGCCTTGTAAAGCTCGTCATAGATGTGAAGCACCTGACCGCCCGGGTAACCGAAAACATCGGTAACGCCTTGCTCTATAAGGGTTTCTATAACAATTTGTGAACCTGTGAGTTTCATTTTCCTACTCCTTCAGAGTATAAGTCTGCATTTAAAATCTATTGGAGTATTATATCACGAGAGTCAATGCTTGTCAACAGATATGCATCAATTTAAAGCGATAAAATGTGTATGCGTGAAGCGCCTATCATGCCGTAAGGCATTTCACGAAGCGAAGCTTCATTTCATGCACGAAGTGCATTTCATGACCAAAAGGGTCTTTTCATTCTTGCACTCGCAGAGTGCATATCGAGCGCGAAGCGCATATCGAGCCGTAAGGCATATCGAGTTGCGAAGCAACATATCGAGCCGTAAGGCATATCGAGTTGCGAAGCAACATATCGAGCCGCAAGGCATA
>JAZNUW010000105.1:0-10903 GCA_045592465.1 Acutalibacteraceae bacterium
AAGTAATAATGACGGCACACATAAGCAGCAGTGTATCGGTTGTAGCAAGTATGGTTGGGGCCTTGTAACAGGTGAAACTCAGGATTGTAAACACGATAAAAATGCATGGACTCAGAGCACTGACGGCGGCACTCACTACAATACTTGTAGTGTTGCAGGCTGTGGTTACACAATAAACCACTCCGCAGTCTGGGTTCAGAATGCTAACGTTAAGTATGCAGTTCCCGGCACAGAACAGGGCTGTGAAACAGACGGCTGGTTCTATGAGAGCTGTGAAGTTTGCGGTGTTGCAAGCACAACAAGAACGTTCATCGGTAAGCCCGCAACAGGCCATGACTTCGTATACGGCCAGGCAGGTCAGTCAGTTCCTCATACCTGTGATGCAGACGGTTATGTTCCTTATTCATGCGGTAACGGTTGTGGTGCTGTAAGAAACGAAATCTATCTCAGAGACGACAACTATGAATATGACGATTCACAGGTAGTTGTAGAAGACGGCATCCGTTATGTTATTGATGCTGACGGCAATAAGGTTT
This sequence comes from Acutalibacteraceae bacterium, assembly GCA_045592465.1. GTDB lineage: Bacteria > Bacillota > Clostridia > Oscillospirales > Acutalibacteraceae > UBA6857. The sequence goes on from JAZNUW010000105.1 coordinate 537, forward strand.
ATTTCGATAAGAGAGCTCATGACTATTCACCAAACATCACCAAGAAGGATGACAGTGAACACGGTAGAGCTTGTTCAAAGTGCGATTCATGGACAGATGTAACAGCTCACGTTTGGACTCTTCAGAATACAATTACTCCGCAGACCTGTATTGACGACGGTTTAGGTGAATACACATGTTCATGCGGTGCTTCAAAGACAGATGTAATTCCTGCAGACGGCACATCACATGAATATCTTGATCCCGTTTCAGACGGCAACGGCAATCACGTAGCAACTTGTGACTATTGTAAAGACAAAATCATAGAAGCTTGCTTCGATAATAAAGACAGCAACTGTCTCTGCGACGTTTGTTCATATCAGTTTGCACACGTTTATAATCAGGAAAACGTAAACAAGGATACAAAGGCAACAGATGCTGACTGCTACAATGCAGCTACATATTACTACAGCTGTAAGTGCGGTCTTATCAATAAGGCTGACGGCGCTGCAACATTCTCATTCGGCAGTGTTCTTCCTCACGTTTGGCAGAACACCAAGAGCTTCAAGGTTTCTGATCCCGATTGTGACAACGGTACTGTTTATTATAAGGAATGTTTAAGATGTCACGATTCAAGCGAAGGCATCACAGACGCAATATGGGAAGATTCAGATAAGCTCGGCCACAACTTCACAGGCGAAGTGAAGGATAACGGCAACGGCACTCACTCATTTGCATGTCTTAACGGCTGCGGCGAATACGGTGCAACAGTTAAATGTGAATACGGCGCATACACCAACGGCAACGACGGTTATCACTATCGTCATTGCGGTGGCTGCAACCACGAAGAAAAGCAGGCTCATCAGATGACTGCATGGGCACCCGTTGATCCTAATTCACAGGAAAAATCATCACAGTCAAGACATTGTCAGTTCTGTGACTATGCAGAAACAACAGAATGTACTTATGTTGAAACAGTTTCACCTGCAACATGTATCAAGGCTGAAACCACAACTTATGCATGTCCTGAATGCGGTCACGGCTTCACAAAGATCACAGGCGACATGATTCCTCACCAGTATAACGGTGAATATATGACAGACGATGCAACTCACAAGCACACTCAGCGCTGTACAGTTGCAAACGGCTGCAACGACTTTAACCCCGAATGGACAGACTGTTCACTCAGCTATGCCCAGAAGGAAGGCGACGTTCACGGCGTATCATGTGACGTTTGTCAGTACACATTCGCTGACGAAGATTGTTCAGGCGGCACAGCATACTGTAATGCACTTGCAATCTGTTCAAAGTGTCAGGATACCTACGGTGACTATGCTCCCCACGATTTCAGCGGTGCAGTTCAGAACGTAACATCAGGCAAGCACAACTACAAGTGTCTTGGCTGCGACAGCTACGGTGTTGGTTCAGAGCTCAATGCAACAGAAGATTGTAAGGGCGGCACAGCTTATTGTGACGAACAGGCAATATGCGAAATCTGTAACACATACTACGGCGAATTTGATCCCGACTCACATAAGAGCACAACTAAGTATGACGGCCTTGAACCCACCTGTATGAAGGAAGGTTACACCGCTTACGAAGTTTGTAACAATGATGCATGTAATGCAGTTCTCGGTAAGGACGTTATCCCCGTAAATCCCGATGCACACGCATTCGATACAAAGGCATATGAGCACGAAGACAATGCTGAAGATTACGGCACAGAGCCCGGTAAGCACTACTACAAGTGTCTTAACGAAGATGTTGACGGCAACCAGTGCACAGTTGTTGACGTAAAAGACTGTGTTGTAGGCAGCACTGAGGTTGTTCCTCCCACATGTCTTGAAGTTGGTTACACAAGAAACTTCTGCGGTGAGTGCGGTTACGAATGGAGAACTGACTACACAGAAGCAACAGACCACGATTGGGGCGAATGGATCAACAACGAAGGCACAGAAACTCATACAAAGACCTGTAAGAATGACCCTGCACATAAGGAAACAACAAACTGTGCTGATTCAGCAACTTATGTTGTAACACCTCCCACATGTACAGAAAAGGGCTTCACAACATACACATGTACACTTTGCGGCCACGTTTGGGTTGGCGAAGACACTTATGTTGACGAGCTCGGCCACGATTACACAGAAAAGATTATCGATAAAGATCACGAGCACAGCAAGGTAGCAACATGTACAAATGCTCAGTACTACTGGTATGACTGTTCACGTTGCGACAAGAATGCTAAGGACGAAACAGATAACGTTAAGTACCCTGCCGATTCACTTTATTATGAAAACGGCACAGGTGAAGGCCACACATGGAACGGTAAGGCATACATCGATGAAGCAGTTCTTGCAACTCCTGCAACATGTGATAAGAACGCAACATACTACACCTATTGTACAGTCTGCCACCTTTCAAGTAAGGGTGTAGAGGGTGTTGAAGCAACATTCGAACATTGGGGCAGCCTTCTCAGCCACGATTTCCAGGAAATCGTTGACAAAACTGACCTTGAAAAGAATCGCGTTTCAGCAGCAACCTGTACAGCTAAGGCAGTTTATAACAAGTCATGTAAGAACTGCGGTGAAGTAAACGAAGACGAAACATTCACATATGGCGAATTCCTTGCTCACGTTTATACAAAGGAAGTTAAGAATTCAGCTCACAAGATTTCAGATGCTACATGTACATCAAAGGCATCCTACTGGTACAATTGTGAAAACTGTAATTCAAATGCAAAGCTCATCGACAAGTCAGAAATGACAGAAGAAGAAATCGCAGCTCTCAAGTATGAGACAGGTGATATCGACGAAGATAACCACACTGCACTTGAGAAGTTTGCAGTTAAGAATCCCACATGTCTTGAAGCAGGTCATAGCGCATATGAATACTGCTCAGACTGTGACACTACTCTTAATCTTGTAACAAAGGGTTACGAAAAGAAAGAACACGTCTTCAAGGGTGTTTATGTTGAAGAAAACACAACAGACGCTGACGGCAACACAGTATATCAGCACAAGAGAGCTTGTAGCTATAACTGTGGCACATACAGTGCAGTTTCAGCTTGTACATTCGGCAGAGCTGTTCAGAACGAAGACGGCAAGACTCATACAAAGAAGTGCGTATGCGGTAACAGCATAACATCAGACTGTGTTGCTAAGGAAAACGCAACTTGCGTATCAGCAGCAACATGTAAGGAATGTAACAGCTCAATCGAAGGCACTCTTGTAGGTCATAAGTATCCCGACACATGGACATCATCAAACGATGGCAAGACTCACTACAGAGTTTGTGAAAACGATCCTTCACACATCGAAAGAGAAGCTTGTTCAGGTGGCGATGCAACAGGCTGCGGCGCAGTTTATTGCTCAATATGTAACCAGAACTACAGCACCGCTACAAACCACAAGTGGGGCGAGTGGGAAGACACAGCTGCTGCAACATGTATAACACCTGCAAAGCATAAGAGAACATGTACCGCTTGCGGCACAACTGAAGAAGTAAGCTACGGCGATGTACTCGGTCACGATTATGACAGCAACGACGACGGCGTAAACGATGGCACAGTAACTAAGGAAGCAACATGCACAGAGTCAGGTATTATGACATTCAAGTGCTTCAACGATGACTGTGAAGAAGGCTACGTCGAAGCAATCGAGCCTCTCGGTCACAAGTTAGCAGACGAATGGACAACAGTTAAGGAAGCAACATGTAAAGAAGAAGGCGAAATGGAAAGATGCTGCGTCAACTCCTGGAAGGATGCTGACGGCAAGGAAGTTAAGTGTGACTACAAGGTTACAGAATATCTGCCCAAGAGCGACGATCATAATCCCGGCGAATGGGTTCAGGATGAAGAAAGCGCAGGCAACTGCTCAACAGGTCTCACAAGCTATAAGTACTGCCAGGATTGCGGCGAGCTTGTAGATAAGAAGACAGAAAAGATTCCTCACACATGGATTGAAGAAGTTGTTGTCTGGGGTACATGTACTACTAACGGTTACATCGATATGAGATGTACTCAGTGTAATGCAGTTGCACGCTTCAGCGACAATCATCCCACATTCCCCAACAAGTTCGAGGATACAGAAATCATCCCCGCAATTGCTGAGAAGCTCCTTAGCAAGAACGGCCATACATGGAGAACAGAAGCTCTCGAAGGCGAAACAAATTACACAACTGATAAGGATGGCAACATCGTTTACATTGACAAGGCACCTTCATGCTCACAGACCGGTAGAGGTTATATGATCTGTGAAAACTGCCCCGAACGCAGCTCAACAGTTACTCTGCCCAAGGTTGCTCACAAGCTTGTTACTGTAGAAGCTAAGGCTCCCACATGTACGCTTTCAGGTACTAAGGAATATCAGAAGTGTACTGTATGTCCCTACAGTGAGACTCCTGAAAAGGTTGCAGCACTCGGTCACGCAGACACCAACAACAACGGTAGCTGTGACAGATGTGGTTTCGAGATGTACGAGAAGGAAGACGGCACAACAAGCGCATGCGGTTGTATGTGTCATAGCAAGAGCGTATTTGTCGCTAAGCTTATCTATCCTATCGCAAGATTCTTCTGGAAGATCTTCAAGACAAACCGCTCATGTGCTTGCGGTGCAACACACTATTAATTCAGAAAAAGAAACTGAATAAATAAACCAACCTCCCCTTCACCCGATGTGAAGGGGAGGAAACTTTTTATTAAAAAATAAAAAAATTTTACTCAGATGTTGACGATTTTCCATTTTAATGATATTATTATACTGTATATTTGCGTAATTATCGGAATTTTCAATTCGGAGGTAAAATTATGAAAAAGACGAGAATGTTAAAAAAGACATTGTCATTGCTTCTTTGCGTTCTGATGGTTTTTTCAACAATCAGCATGGCTGTCACTGCAGCCCCCGCAAAGGAAGTAGTGTCAAAAATTTCAATCTACGGTGCAAATCACACCCACATTTACGGTAACTGGGAAATCATCAAACCTGCTACCTGCCAGAATGAGGGTGTTAAAGAGCGTCATTGTACCGTTGCAGGCTGTACTGCAAAATACACCAAGACAATTGCGGTTGCAGAAAACGCACACCTTTACGGTGCTTGGATCACAACAACTGAGGCCACCTGTGAGGCAAACGGTGTTATGACTGCCACTTGTCAGGAGGAAGGCTGCGGCTACGTTGCAACAAGATCCATCCAGAAGCTTCCGCACACTCTGCCTGAAAAATATCTTGCAGACGGATCACTTAACCCTGAATGGAAAATCAGTAAAGAGCCCGTTCACGGCGCAGGTCTTGTAACTCAGATCGGTTATGTCAGAGCAAGCTGTGCTATCTGCGGTGCAACTGCAACTGAAGAATATTTTGATGCTGAAAACTGGCACGTCGAAGGTGAAGAGGTTTCTGTTATCAGAGAGTCTACCTGTTCCACTCCCGGTGCCGGTATGAAGACATGTACTGTCTGCGGCGACACTCTTTCATTTGAGATTCCCGTTGATAAAAGCAAACACGTGTTTACTACACTTCCCTATGTTGATGAACCCTCAACATGCGTCAAGGAGGGTGTAGGTCACAACCAGTGCTCTGAATGTAAGGAAATTGTAACTGTTGCAGTTCCTGTTGACCCCGAGGTTCATGTTGATAAAGACGGCAACGTTCTCGAATGGAAGGTTACTAAAGAAGCATATCATCATTCTGACGGCTTAGAGGTTGTTAACTGCTATCATCACGGTGAAGTTTCAAAGAAGATTTATGCTGACCACGAGCTCAGTGATGATAAATTTATTATCAAGGCATATGCAACCTGTGTTAAGGCAGGTGTAAAATATGCCGAATGTAAGAATTGTCACAGAACAATTGAAAAAGAAATTCCGATTAACGAATCACACGACTGGGTAGATGCAGAAGTTCTTTGTGTTGCAACCTGCTCGCAGGAAGGCATCCAGGTTAAGCGCTGTTCACGTCACTATGCTCATGTCCTTTATGAAACCACAGAATTTGCAGAGCATACCTTTGTTTCTGAGTGGAAAGTAGAAATTGAAGCTGACTGTAATACTGCAGGTACAGAAACCAACGAGTGCGTTGAGTGTGCAAAAATTATCAGCAGAACTATACCTGTTATCCCCGATGCACATAAGTTTGTGGATGCATCAGGCAAGGCTCACGAGTGGAAAAGAGAAAAAGAACCCACATGTTATGAGCCCGGTCTTATGACAAACTATTGTTATGAGTGTAAGAAGACCATCGAAAAAGAAATTCCCAAGCATTCAAACACTCTCAGAGAAATCAGCCGTAAGGAAGCATCCTGTAAATATGAAGGTGAGATTTTCAAAGAGTGTCAGCTCTGTTCAGAAGACGTTTATGAGGCTATTCCCATTGATCCCAATGCTCACAACTACCGCGGTTTACCCGCTGTTGAAGTTGCTCCTACATGCCAGAAAAACGGTGTAGGTCTCACAGTGTGTGCATATTGCTCAAAGGAATGCAGAACTGTTCTTGAAAAGGACCCCGACACACACGTTGATGCAGATGGCAACATTCTTGAATGGAAGACAATCAAGCCGATATCAGGCTGTGAAAACGGTATTGCAAAGCTTGACTGTGCATTCTGCGGAACAAAGACAAAGACTCTTTATTCAAAGCACGGCATGGTAGATGAATTATATAATATTTACATTTATCCCTCATGCGAAGGTGGCGGTGTTTTCAAGTCAAAATATCAGTGTCCTGACTGTGAACCCTGTTCAGGCTGCAAGAAGTGTCCCGACTGCGATCCTTGTGCAGAGTGCGGCGACTATGAGAAGTGCACAGGCTATGTTTACATACCCATTGAAAAGGGCCACGTAGGTGTTCTTTTATCAGTGGTCAGAAAGGCAACCTGCACACAGGACGGTCTTGCACTTTATAACTGTGCAAGAGGCAAGCACCTTTATTATGAGATTATTCCCGCAACAGGTCACACTGCAGCAGAGGAATTTGAAATCACATCCGTGCCTACATGTGAAAGTGAAGGCAAGAGACAGTTATACTGTGCTGATTGCGGCGAAGCAATTCAGCCCCCCGAAACAATTGCAAAGTCACACGTTTACACTTCATGGGTAATTGATGAAGATAAGGCTGCAACCTGCAGCAAAAAGGGCACAAGATACAGATTCTGCCAGAATTGTAATTACTATGAAGAATCAGACTATATGCTTTCACATACTCCCGGCGAATGGGAATTCCCCGAAGGCTATAACTGCACCACAGGCGGTGTTCTCAAGAGGTACTGTAAGAATGCAGGCTGCGAAAGAAAGCTTCTGGGTACTATGACAGTTGCTGCCGGCACCCATGGCGCAACAACCACTATCAATGTTCCGGCATCGGTTGAATATTGCCTTAGCACAAAGGTTGTTTGTAATATCTGTAAAGAAACAATTTCAGCAGTTAATAAAGAACACAAGGTTGTTGTTATCGACGGCTATAAGGGTTGGGAGCCCACCTGTGAAGCATACGGTATGACAGATGCAACTCTTTGCATGGTTTGCGGATATCAGACTGAACAGCTTCCCATTCCCGCATTAGGCCACAATTACAAATATAACGAAAACGGCAATAAGGTTTGCGTGAACTGCGGTGATTACAGAGTTGAAAACCAGAATCCCGATTCAGACGGAGGTTACATCGGATGTAAGTGCTTCTGTCACGACAAGGGTATGATCGCTAAGATTCTTTATAAGGTCTGCGTATTCTTCTGGAAGCTTCTCGGAATTAACAAGCAGTGTGACTGCGGCCAGGTTCACTGGGATGAATTAGCAGAGTAAAATTAAGCCCCATCGAGAGATGGGGCTGTTTTAATGTGTAAAATATATAAAAAAACTGTGTAAAAATAGTGTATATTTTATCGTCTATCTCTTGCAAATAGTGACCAAAATAAGTATAATACAATAGAATAGAGTAGTATGGAGTACAAGGAGTAATTTTAGGCTACTTTCTAAAAAACAAATTCGAAAGGAAGATTTAACTATGCTTCAAAACGCACCTACAAAGAACCCCACCGTTCTCGCTTGGCTCGAAGACAAGCTCAATCTTGTTAACCCCGATAAGGTTGTTTGGATTGACGGTTCAGACGAACAGATCGAAGCTCTCAGAGCAGAGGCTTGTTCAACAGGCGAAATGATAAAACTCAATCAGGATCTTCTTCCCGATTGCTATCTTCACAGAACTGCTGTAAACGACGTTGCTCGTGTTGAAGGCAGAACATTCATCTGCGCTCCCACAAAGGAAGAAGCAGGCCCCACAAACAACTGGATGGATCCCACAGAAGCTTATGAAATGCTTTACGGCATTGCTAAGGACAGCTACAAGGGCAGAACAGCTTACATCATTCCCTACTCAATGGGCCCCGTAGGTTCAAAGTTCTCAAAAGCAGGTATCGAGCTCACAGACTCAATCTATGTTGTTCTCAACATGTGCATCATGACAAGAGTTGGCTTCAATGTTCTCGAAGCTCTCGGTGACAGCGATGACTGGGTACGCGGTCTTCACTGCCGTTGCGAAATCGATGAAGAAAAGAGATATATCTGCCAGTTCCCCCAGGATAACACAATTATTTCAGTTAACTCAGGTTACGGCGGAAACGTTCTTCTCGGTAAGAAGTGCTTTGCTCTTCGTATTGCATCAAACCAGGGTAGAAAAGAAGGCTGGATGGCTGAGCATATGCTTATCCTCGGCATTGAAAAGCCCGACGGCGAAGTTAAATATATCTGCGCAGCATTCCCCTCAGCTTGCGGTAAGACAAACCTTGCAATGCTTATTCCTCCCGAGGGATATAAGAACAAGGGCTACAAGGTATGGTGTGTTGGCGACGACATTTCATGGATCCGCAAGGGCGAAGACGGCAGACTTTATGCTATCAACCCTGAAAACGGTTTCTTCGGTGTTGCTCCCGGTACCAACATGAAGTCAAACCCCAACGCTCTTCTCTCAACAAAGAAGGGTACAATCTTCACAAACGTTGCTCATAATCTTGATGATAACACAGTTTGGTGGGAAGGTCTTGACAAGAATCCTCCCGAGAATGCTATGGAATGGACAGGCAAGCCCTGGAACGGTAAGGTTGACGAGTGCAAGGGTGCTCATCCCAACAGCCGTTTCACAGCTCCCGCAAAGAACTGCCCCTGCATCAGCAGCGAGTTCGAAAATCCCAACGGTGTACCCGTATCAGCTATCGTATTCGGCGGCCGTCGTGCTAAGCTTGCTCCCCTTGTATATCAGTCACGCGACTGGAATCACGGTGTATTTGTAGGCTCAATCATGGCTTCAGAAACAACAGCAGCAGCTTCAGGTGCAGTCGGCGTTGTACGTCGTGACCCCATGGCTATGCTTCCCTTCTGCGGTTATGATATGGCTGACTACTGGCAGCATTGGATTGACATCGGTGCAACACTTGATGCAGACAAGGCTCCCAAAATCTTCAACGTTAACTGGTTCCGTAAGGATGACGAAGGCAACTTCATGTGGCCCGGTTTCGGTGATAACCTTCGTGTACTTGACTGGATCATCGACAGATGTGAAGGCAAGGTTGGCGCTCAGGAAACAGCTATCGGTTATCTTCCCAACGCAGAAGACATCAATCTTGAAGGTCTTGAAGGCGAAATCACAATTGACGGTCTTAAGTCAATTCTCGACGTTGACAAGGCTCTCTGGGCTGAAGATGCTAAGGGCATCGAAGAGTTCTATGCTAAGTTTGGCGACAAGCTTCCCAAGGAGCTCAGAGCTGAGCTTGAAACACTCAAGAAGAACACAGCTGAATAATTTAAGTTTTATATAAAGAGATCGCGCAATGCGGTCTCTTTTTTTGTACGCGGGGAAGTGAGAGCGCGTTTTTGATTCTTTTTCCGCGCCAGGAAAAAGAATGCCTGCCCGGCGAGGGCGAAAATGAGGTTGCGGTGAAAACTGCGGCCTTTTTGTTATGTAGGCGCGGGTGAAACTCGCGCTTGGTTTATTTTTATCCCGCCGAAGAGGCGAGCTGAAAAGTCAGGTTTGTTGCACTGACGAGAAGGGAAGTTTTACCTGTTATTTTTAGTTTAAATATAAAAGTTAATCTCGTTTCCGCTGGAGCCGCGGGGACTCTTACTTTTGTCCTGTGCGACAAAAGTATGCAAAAACGCACTTTGTGCCATAGGTCCGAAAGAGCTAAAAATTACCGCTTTAGCCAGTTGGCAGGATTTCTTTTCTACCCTTTCTGCTCACTCTTTACAAAACGGCAGGTTTAATCTTATCGGTAATTTTTAGATTTCTGCTTTCATCTCTAAGGGAAATGTTCTCCCATTTCTCTGCTTTAAGGCAATTTCTTATCTATTATTACCGCTGTCTTTTACTGTTTTACAGAGTCGCTTCTCGTCTAATGCAACT
>JAZNUW010000106.1:0-21185 GCA_045592465.1 Acutalibacteraceae bacterium
CTGTTAACATTCATATAAACATTAAGTGTAATATAACCGGAATTTACAGCCACATCACTACCATTGATACCAATTGCTTCATAAGTAAAGGTTATCTCTTCATTTAATGCAGCAATTTCATTCTGTGCAACGAGTACTTCATCACAAGCGGAGCAATGCTTACCTTCGGTAAGACCAGTAGTGTCATAAGTAGGAGCAACAGCCTCATCGATAACTTCAGTGTGACCAAGAGCTGCTAAATCATTATAAGTAGTATGATCGCATCTAGAGCAATCTTCATATGCATCCCAACCAATTTCGGTACAGGTAGGAGCCTTAGCATTATGCTGTGTTAAATCGTGACCAAGAGCAGCTAATTCATTGTAAGTGGTGTAGTCACATCTTGAGCAGTCTTCATATGCATCCCAACCGATTTCAGTACATGTGGGAGCCTTTGCTTCGTGTGCTACTTCATCGTGACCGAGCTTCTCAAGAGTCTTTGTTTCTTCTGCATTACATCTGCCACAAAATCTCTTTTCCAGACCGTCTGCTTCACATGTAGCCTCAGTTACGGTCTGCCAGTCGCCAAAATTGTGTCCCAGAGCTGAGCCCTTATCAATTTCAGTAACACCTGTTCCGCAAGTGAGACAGGTATAGGTTTTGTAACCGTCTTGTGTACATGTGGGATCGCCGACAACAACATCGTCACTCCACTTGTGTCCGAGTTCTTCAACCTTAATGGTCTTACGGCTGATTTTACCGTCACAAACAGTACAGTAAATAACAAGGTCATATGAACCACCTTTTTCACAGGTTGCATTGACAACGTTTTCCTTCTGTTCGTCTCCGGGTATGTGTTCAGCAAAATTGCCATATTCCTTGCCGCACAGGTCACATATTGAGCGACTTATGCATGTTGCTGTTCCGCCGACGTGATCACATGTGGGAGTGCAAAAGCCGCACTGATGATCACCGAAAATTGACGGAAAGAGCATTGACAGGAATGTGAGAATCATACAAATGATTTTCATAACAAATTGTACGAGTCCGTCCATAAAATCATCTCCTAAAATTTGATTCTGCATAATTCAAACAGTAGCGAACACCCATACTGAATGAAATATGGTCAGGTAGATCTATAATATCATTTTATATTTGAAAATTCAATACTTTATGGCACTTTTGCTTTAATTTTTCTTAATAATATCCACCATTTATTAAGTTTGAAAGCATTTGATTCTAAATTTTAAAAAAACAATCATCTTTCTCTTTTTGTTTATCCCCTGCAATTTCTGTCAATAATGCTTGCGAGGTGATAACATTGAAAAAATATATCTGCCCCTGCGGCTACATTTACGACCCGGAGAAAGGCGACCCTGCGCATGATGTTCTCCCGGGTACCGAATGGAAGGATGTGCCTGAGGATTGGCTGTGCCCCGTTTGCGGAATAGGCAAGGAGTTTTTCCAGGAAGTCTGATGCTGCTGAACAGCCCGTACTGCTCATGTTGCTTGAGGGGTACCGGGCTGTTTTTTCCAAAACAATATTTTTTTACAATTAATTACCGTTTGTACTTTTTCATCAATGCATATTGCTATTTGATTTCATTTGTGCTACCATATCATTGTTAACAAAAAGTTAAAAAACGGAGGTAATACTATGAAAAAAACATTAGCCCTTTTACTTGCAGTTATTATGGCATTCTCATGTGCCGTACCTGCATTCGCTGCTTCGGCAGTGGAAAATATTCCCACTATTATGCTGCGCGGTGACGGCAACAACATCTACAAGCACGACGAAAACGGTGAAACTCCTGTTTGGGGCGACGCCGTAATGGATAATATTGCAGGCGGCAACATTGGTGAAACCGTAGCAAATATCCTTCTCCCCTTCCTTGTTGAAGGTCTGCTTCAGGATGAATGGGACAACTACTATCAGGTTTTCTATGATGAGATTTCTCCCATTTTTGACGGTCTGAGATTAGACGGTGACGGCAACCCTATGTATAACACCGGCATCAGCAACGCGGATGCTGCCGAAAACGCTTACAAAATGAACTCAAACCAGGTAAGAAGTGACGGCTCCTTCAGTATTCACAGCTATACATATTGGTATGACTGGCGTCTTGATCCCTTGGATTTTGTTGATGATTTCCACACATACATCACAAGTGTTATGCGTGCAACAAAAAAAGACCGTGTCAACCTTGTTGCTAACTGCCTCGGCGGCTCATTCCTTCTTGCATATCTTGAGAAATACGGCGACAACGGTCATATAAAAAATGTTTTCTTCAATGCAACTGTCGGCAACGGCACAAAGCTTCTGACCGATGCTTTCACAGGCAATATAAAAATTGATTCGGATGCTATTCAGCGCTTCGGTTATCAGAATGTAACTATCGACAGCAACTCCTTTGCAGGCTTCTTTGCTTCATCACCCATCATCAATGACCTTATTTTTACATCCTATGACCTGCTTGATGAGCTGGGTGTTGTAGATCAGATGGGCCTTGACTTTGACCTCATTTATCAGAAGATATATGAGGGTCTTGTACCTCGCCTTGCCATTGCAATGTTTGCAACAATGCCCGGTTACTGGTCAACTATGGAGCCCGGAAAATATAACGAAGCTATCAAATTTGTTTTCGGTCAGCCCGGTGATGAGCTCTACGAGGAATATAAGGGCCTCATCGAAAACCGCCTCAACGCTTATTATAATACCGTAAGCAGCAAGAAGATTGACATTATTGAAAAGTGTAAGGCAAAAGGTGTACACTTCGGTGCTGTTGCAAAATACGGCGTTCAGATGTACCCCTTCGTTGAAAGTGGCGATCAGCTTTCAGACGAGCTTGTTGACCTGGAAAACGCATCCTTCGGAGCAACTGTGGCAGATAACATCTTTGCCGTACTCCCCGACTCACATATTAAAAATGCAGTTGAAGGCGGAAAGTACATTTCACCCGATAAGCAGGTTGACGCTTCAACAAGTATATTCAAGGATAGCTTATGGATTCAGAAAAATGTAAATCATGATACATATCTTATGGACTATCAGATTATTGAGCAGTTCTGCAATCACACCGGCTTCACTGTTTATGACGATGCAAGATATCCTCAGTATATGATTTATATTCCGGGCACAATGTATGTTGACCCCGAAACAGGTGAAAAAGATACCTACACAGGTGATATCGTACCTATGACCGCTGACAACTGCAACCTCACACTTTGGGATGAAATTCCCGACGGACCCGAGCCTGAGGAGCCTACAGTTGCCTCAAGACTTATGGCATTCTTCAGATGGATTGCCGCAATGATAAAGTTTATCCTCGGTATGTCTTCGGAACAGCCCGTACTTTAATTCAGTATAAAAGCAGAGCGACAGTCAAATGACTGTCGCTCTTAGTTTTTGATTGCTTATTTCTTAGGCTTCTTTACCTTATTGAGAATTGCATTGATTTCAAGCATCTGCTCTTTATTGATTTTGCCGCCAAGCATTGAGAAAGCACGCTTAACAGTGAAGCCCTTAGCCATACCGTAAACATTCTTAATCATATCAAGATTGATATCAAAGCCTGCTATACTGAAGCCGGCAACCGAGGCTCCGCCTTCTTTCTTGCCCTTTTCTTTTTTGCCACCCTTATCAGGATTTTCAAAGGCACTCTTGATTTTAAGGATAATCTTAATAGCTGCGATCTTGCCGCCAAAGGTTGACATAATGTCGCCGATAGTGTCGTTGATTGAGCAGTAACCGTCAGGCATATTAATCTCGAACCAGTTGATTACGTCGCCCTCTTCTTTCATAATATAGCTTTCGTTAGGTGTGTCAACCTTACGGATTACGGCAGTGTCCTCAAGACCGTCAGCCTTGACTGTGAGAGTTGTTTCACCTTCATTCTTAACATTGAAATAGAAGAAGGGGTATTTGCCCTTAGTCTGCTTGCCTACACTTACACCGTTAGCAAAGAGCTCGATTTCATCACAGTTTGAATAAACTGTAACCTTGGTCACATCCTCAACTCTGTCAATGTATTTCTTTGAGCAAAGGTGAATCACCTTTTTGTCGCTGAGCCATGCCTGATATGCATAGAAGGAATCCTTCTTGTACTTTCTGTCGAAGGTGACAAGACCCTTATGATTCATACCGTTTTCGCCGCCCTCAGCACGTGCATCGGCAGCAAAGTCAAACATATTCCACACGTGAGTTGCCCAGAGATAAGGTCTGTCCATAATCTGCTTGATGAGCTCTTCGTGGTAATATGACTGGTATTCTTCTGTATAGTCGCCCTGAGTGGGTGTTGAGGTGTGCCAGTCAAGAGCTTCGCAGCCGTATTCGCTAAGACCGATAGCCTTTTTGGGATATTTCTTATGGAAGTTATCGAACCAGGGGCCATTCATATCTGTTGTGCCGCCGTACCAGCCGAAATAGTGGTTATATGAAACGATATCGCTGATATGGATATATTCTGTGTCAATTGAGCACATTGTAACAGATGCAATTGTTGTCAGTCTTGTCTTATCCATTTCGTGGCAAAGGTCATTGAGCACCTTGTGATTTCTCACCAGGTCAGGGTCAGCTGAGCCTGCAATTGTGATTTCATTTGACAGACCCCAGACAACAATTGAGGGGTGATTATAGTTCTGAACAACAAGCTCTTTCATCTGGCTGACTGTGTTATCAAAGCCGTCTTTCATATGCTTTGATATATAGGGAATTTCTGCCCAGAGAACAAGACCGGCTTCGTCGCAAAGGTCATAGAAAACCTGTGAGTGCTGATAATGTGCAAGACGGATTGTGTTAGCACCCATTTCAACAATAAGCTCAAGGTCTTCCTTATGATGTTCGGGAAGAAGAGCATTACCGATGTCAGGTCTGTCCTGATGGCGTGAAACACCGCGCAGAGGATATTCTCTGCCGTTGAGAATAAAGCCCTTTTCAGGGTCAACCTTAAAGCTGCGGCAACCGAAGCGGGTTGAAATTTCATCAATTTCTTCACCCTTTTCAATAAGTGTTGCCTTTGCTGTGTAAAGATAGGGGTCGCGAAGACCGTCCCAGAGATGTACGTTTTCGATTGTGAACTTTGCTTCGTCATCCTCATCCATTATGCAGGAAGCGATAACTTCGCCCTCGGCAATAATTTCATATTTAACCTTGCAATCATCGTCATCCTTGATAAAGGTTTTGATTGTAACCTCAGCATCAGCGCCTTTTATTTCGGGTGTAACCATAATTGAGGGTGAGCCGTAATAATCAAGGTCAAAGTGATTCTTCTTTACACCGATTACACTTACATCACGATAGATGCCGCCGTAGAATGTAAAGTCAGCATTCTGGGGATAAACCTTCTGATTAGGTGAGTTATCAACAGCAACTGCAAGAATATTTGCATCCTTGATATCTTTAATTTCAGCTCTGAAGGTTGAATAGCCGCCATGGTGCTCAGCTATTTTTTTGCCGTTCCAGAAAACCTCACATGATGAATTTACACCGTCAAACTGAAGATAATGCACTTCGCCTTCGGGAAGGTCAGCTGCTTTGATTTCTTTTGCGAACCAGCAGGTGCCTCTGTAATAATCGTTGCCGCCGTCCTGACCGTCTTTGCCGTTCCAAGTGTAAGGAAGGTTAAGAGCCATCCAGTCAGCAGGCACTGCTGAGGGTGCTGATTTTGCATCTTTTGAAAAAGCCCAGCCTGAATTGATAATTTTGATATTTCTCATTGTTTTCCTCCTGTATCTGTTTAATGCTTCACAAAAAATTATAACATAAAGTTGACTGATTTTCAACCTGCTATCATTAAGTAAATCATATCATTTTCTGCCTGTAGAGCCGAATCCGCCCTCACCTCTCACGGTGTCGCTGAGCTCATCGCTGAAAATATATTCGGCAGTGATAAAGGGTGCAATTATCATCTGAGATATTCTCTCCCCTGCTTCAACAGTCTGCACCTCAGTGCCGTGATTGTGCAGAGCTACCATAACCTCTCCGCGATAATCGGCATCAATTACTCCAACCTTGTTGGCGGGTGCAAGCCCTCTTTTTGAGGCAAGACCGCTGCGCGCGTACATAAAGCCTGCATAACCCTCAGGAATCTGAAAAGCAAGGCCGGTAGGAATAAACTTAGTTTCGCCCGGAGCTATGGAAACAGCTTCGTCAACAGCCGCATAGATGTCGGCGCCTGCCGCAAAATCGCTGCCGTAAGTGGGCATCTGCGCGTTGGCTCTGAGTTTTTTTATTTTGACTTCAATTTTCATGGCGTTCTCCTTAAACTGATTAGTTATGTCAATATCATATCAAAATGCAAAACCGGTGTCAAGGCAGTACGCGCTCAAAAACAAGCAAGCGGCAGGTTTTATCCCGCCGCCTGAATATTATGATTGTGTTATCAGCTGTTGCCGCCGTCAGGTCAAGCCGATGCTGATAATATAGACACTAACATCAACTATTGCTATCTGCCAACTTAGGTATAGTCTCTGTTTCCTTTTCAGTGCAGCCTGTTCTTGTGCAGGCTCTTTCTCTGATGCCTGTTGCTGTTGTTGTCGCTTCCTGCTTAACAATCCATGCACCAAAGTTGTGACCCATAGCACTCATAGGCTGAACGTCAACATAACCGCAGGTGCTGCAGGTTCTCTTCTTTAAACCGTCTGTTGTGCAGCTTGCATCGGAAACAAGTAACCACTCACCGTATTTGTGTTCGGGAATTGAAAGACTTACCCATGTGTTCTCTGTAACTGATGATTTCACCTTAAGAAGAACATCACCTGTGGTCTGAGGAATAAGAAGACCGATAACTACTGAGCCTTTTGCACCGGGATACAGGCTGACAAAATATGGGTCACGGCCCTCATTTTCACCGGAAAGCGCTGCTGTATCTCTTATTATCAGAGATGCTCCGTTGCTGTTATAAAAATATGAGTTTGAGAAAATTGCGCTTGCTCTGAGTTCATCATTCGCACCTGCAGTTGATGAAATATATTCAAGGTCAACGAAGAAGAATCTCCACTCATATCCGCCACCGGCAGTAGTATTGTATGGATTTTCTTTTGCTGCCAGAGCATTTGCCTGTGCACCCTTGAGCACATTTTTAACAGTAATCTTTATCTTTTTGCTTTCAGTAACTGAATAATATGTGATTTCCTTATCGCTCTGACCTGAAATAGGCTTCTTGAAGGTTGAGCCTTCAGGCACTTCAATCTGAGGAATCTCTTCGTTTTCTACGCCTGAGCACTTAGCGCAGACTCTTTCCTTAACACCGGGATATTCGGTTGTTGCAGGTGTTTTTACAGTCCATTCGCCATATTCGTGGCCTGTAGCCTTAACCACTGACATTTCCAGCTGTTCGCCGCAGACAGTGCAATCCTGAATAAGAGTGCCGTCTTCAGTGCAGGTAACAGGCTTGCCTGTTTTCCATTCGCTGTATTTGTGGCCGAGTGCTTCAACAACCTCGTCAGCTGAAACTTCCCCACAGACTGTGCACTTGTGATTTCTTGTGCCTGTTTCAGTGCATGTAGGTTCTTTGGTGATATTCCACTCGCCGTATGTATGACCTGCTGATATAACGGGAACTGTATCAAAAACAGTTTTGCAGATTGTGCAGCTTCTCTTTTCATAGCCGTCTGCTGTGCAGGTGGGGTCAACTCTCTCAGTTACAGTGTTGTGGTCGCCGATAGTGCCGTATTCAACACCACAGTATGCACACACTGCTTTTGCCTGGCAGTTTGCTGTGCCGCCTGAATGGTCGCCTACAGGGATTTTTCTTTCTTCTGATTTAAAGCCGCAACGAACGCAGGGAAGTGATTCACTGCCTTCTTCAAGACAGGTTGCAGGCTTATCAACAACCCATGAGGAATATTTGTGACCGAGAGCAGGAATTGTTTCTGTGTTGCTTTCGCCGCATTCGCACACATATGTTGCCTTACCGTCTTCAGTGCAGGTTGCATCAGTGCCGCCCTCTGCCTTTTCAAAAACGCAGACGTGGCTGTTTTCAACGGTAACCTTGGTTGTGTATTTCTTGCCGAGATATGTAACATAAATCTTTGCTGTGCCTTCGTTTTCAGCAGTAACAACACCCTTTGAGGTAACTGTAACGATATCTGAATCACTTGAAGACCACTTGAGCCTGCTGTGGCTGATCTTGTCACCGAGGCAGTTATAAATAACCTGAGTGAAGGTGTCGCCTATCTCAAGCTTATAATCTTCATATTCGAGAGTTGCGTCCTTAACGGTTACCTTAACTGCATATCTCTTGCCGAGATATTTTGCATAAACCTTTGCAGTACCCTCGTCAACAGCTGTAATCTTGCCCTTTGAATTTACGGTTACAACATCCTTGTTGCTTGTTGACCAGGTAATCTTGCTTGCACTGACCTTAGTGCCTGAAGCGCTGTAAACAACCTGAGTGAAGTTGCCGCCGGAAGTGATTGTTTTTGCAGTATATTTCAGTGTAGGCTTCTTAACTGTAACAGTGCATTTATAGGTTTTGCCGCTATATTTAGCTGAAACAGTAGCCTTGCCTTCACCTACCATTTTAATCTTACCCTTACTGTCTACCTTTGCGACATCTGAGTCACTGCTCTTCCAGGTAATTTTTGATGAAGAAATTGCTTTGTCATTTTTGTCATAAAGTTTCTGGCTGTAGTTACCGCCAAGTGTTATGACAATTTTTGTTTTTGCAAGATGAATTTTTCCTGCTGCTGATGCTGTGGGTGATACTATAGTAAAGCACATCAGCACTATTAAAAGAAAAGATATTATTTTTTTCATTTTAATTGCCTCCTATGATAAAATAATATATCCGTTCCGATTATAACAAGTTTTGCACATCACGTCAATTGTCATAATAAACAAACTTGCTGATGCATCTTTGGCATACGGGTTAATCGGCTTGTCAGTATATTAGTTTATTTAAAAGACTTTATCTCTTGATTTTTTTGTGCTATAATAAATATCAGAATATATTTTCAGGGGGAATTTTTATGTTCAACACCGAAAAAGTAACCGCTGAGGTTATTGAGTGGATAAAAAACTGGTTCGAAGAAAACGGCAAGGGCTGCAACGCCGTGCTTGGCATTTCAGGCGGCAAGGATTCAAGCATTGTGGCCGCCCTTTGTGTTGAGGCTCTTGGCAAAGACAGAGTTTACGGCATACTTATGCCCAACGGTGTGCAGAGTGACATTGACGATGCCCTGCAGCTTGTGAAGCATCTGGGAATCAGATATTATATCTGCAACATAAAAGAGGGCTACGATGCCACAGTGCAGTCACTTCTTGACAGCGGAATAGAAATAAGTGAGCAGACAAAAATCAATCTTGCTCCCAGACTTCGTATGACAACAGTATATGCTTTCTCACAAAGCCTCAACGGCAGAGTCGCCAACACTTGCAATCTTTCTGAAGACTGGGTGGGCTACTCAACACGATACGGCGATGCCGCAGGTGATTTCAGTCCTCTTGCGGGTCTGACAGTGCAGGAGGTAAAAGAGGTGGGCAAATATCTTGGCCTGCCGATAAACCTTGTTGATAAGGTGCCCTCAGACGGCCTTTGCGGCTCAACAGACGAGGACAAATTAGGCTTCACCTATGCAACACTGGATAAATACATCCGCACAGGTGTTTGCGAAGACGAAAAAACAAAGGCGCGCATTGACTACCTCAACAAGCTCAATGCCTTCAAGCTCAAGCCCATTCCCGGATATTTTCCCGATAAAAACTTATTATGATGAAAAAATTATTACCACATCTGACTTCAGATGTGGTAATAATCTTTTATATGTCATTAATATCATAAGGTGTTCTCTGATAAACGAAATAGTTAAGCCAGTTTGTGAACATCAGTGTGCCAACATTTCTCCAGGTGATAATAGGCTTCTTTGTGGGGTCATCATCAGGAAAATAATTATAAGGCACCTTGATGTCAAGGCCTTTTTCCTTATCACGGAAATATTCCTTTGCAAGAGTGTCCGCGTCATACTCACTGTGCCCCGTTGCATAGAAATTGCGGCATTCAAGGTCAGACACAAGATGAATGCCTGCCTGCTCTGAATAAGAAAGTATCTGTAAATCCTTGCAAAGAGCAACGTCATTGAAATTAATGCCGGTATGTCTTGAGTGAGGCACAAAGTAGGTTTCGTCAAAGCCTCTCATAAGAGGATGATAAAGGTCAAGAGGCTTGTGAGGGAAAACACCGAACATCTTTTCGGGCAGGGTGTGCTTGGGTATGCCATGGTGATAATAAAGACCCGCCTGAGCACCCCAGCAAATATGAAAAGTGGAGTAAACATTGGTTTTTGTCCACTCGAAAATCTCACAAAGCTCATCCCAATAGTCGACTTTTTCAAAATCCATAAGCTCAACAGGTGCACCTGTGATAATCATGCCGTCGTATTTTCTGTGCTTTATCATATCAAAGGTATAATAAAACTTATTGAGGTGGCTCTGGGAAGTGTTTTTGGAATGATGTGTTGCCATCTGTAAAAACTCAACGTCAACCTGCAGAGGTGTGTTACTCATAAGTCTGAGGAGTTGAGTTTCCGTCACTATCTTAGTGGGCATAAGGTTAAGAATAAGAATCTTAAGGGGTCGGATATCCTGACTCTGAGCACGGGATTCCGTCATAACAAATATATTTTCCTGCTCCAGCATTTCCCTTGCAGGAAGTCGGTCATCTATTTTAATAGGCATATTTTCACCTTCTTTTATGTTTGTTCTTTAAGTATAACAAATTATGGATGTCTTTTCAAGTCTCACATAAGATTATCATCATATATAGCTCTGACACCGCCTATGCACTTGGGTCTTGTTCTTGCAAATGTCACCCCTGCACAGCCTATTTTATCAATGCTCAGTCTCAGCGGTACCGCAACATGTCTGAGATGCATCCCGATAAGTGTGAGACCTATATCCATTCCTGCATCGGCCTTGATAAATTCTACGGCAACGGGAGAACGGAAGTTTTTATAGCAGGTTGTAGCAAAACTGCCGCCTGCTTTAGGCTGAGGCACAACGTTTACGATTTCAAGACCGTGGCTTTCGGCATATTCTCTTTCAACAATAATCGCTCTGTTAAGATGCTCACAGCACTGTGCTGCAAGATATATTCCTTTTTCTTTCAGTACGCCGTAAATTCCTTCAAAAACTGCCTCAGCAGCTTCAAGGGATGACCCGTGACCGATTTCACTGCCAACAATTTCACTTGAAGAGCAGCCCACAACGAGCACATCACCTGCTTTGAGGTTTGCTTTTTCAACAAGCTCTGTTACAGCCTGTTTTGCCTGAGATGTAATATTTTTCATAAAATCACCTGTTTCAATAATAGCCATTACAGTTTAGCAGAAAACATAAAACTTTTCAATAGACATAGCTATAAAAAATGAAGGCACTTCACAAGGAGGTGCCTTCATCGCATTAAGCTTTCGTTAATTATTCAGCTGTTGCATTTCTCTTGGCATTGAGCTCTTCAAGAATCTTCTTATGCTTTTCGTTTGTGATTTCATACTTCATCATGGGAATAACTGAAATGAAGCAGGTAATTGCTGCAGGAATTGTGATAAGGAAGAACATACCGAAACGGTAGGGCTCAAATTCAGGAGCAGTAGCAAAGAGGAAGTCCTCCTTAGGCGAAGCTGCAAGTGCTTCATTACAAGCTGCAACTGCATCGCCACTGAAACCTACGGCTGCAAATACGATACCCTGAATGAATGAGGAAACGCCTGCGCCGAGCTTTGTGATGAAGCTCTGACCTGAGAAGAATACGCCGTCAGGGCGATAGCCTGTGCGGTATTCGTCATAGTCAACACAGTCAGCAATCATAATTGACTGGATAACTGACGATGCACCTACACCTGCACCTGCAACTGCAAAGAGCACAGCCATAACTGCAATCCAGTGCCACTTATAAAGACCTGTGCCGTCAATAAGATAAACGATAAATAGAAGCACGAAGGGAATTGCACCTACGATGCTTGTAACGTTGTAAACCTTGCGCTTTTCTAATTTTTCACACATTTTGGGAACAACAGCCATAGCTGCAAACTGACCGATGAACATAGGTCCGCCAAGAAGCACCATATAAAGCATATAGTCCTGACCGTCACCGCCGTTATCACCGAAGTAATATGAAAGAAGTGTCATGGCAACAAGACCTAAAATCTGCATGGGAGCCTTGATAATGCCCGAGATGAGAAGTCTTCTGAAAGGCATACAGCCCCACATAATTTTAACATTATCGATAAAGCCCTTTGCTTCGTCTGAGGGTTGCTTAACTCTTTCCTTTGCATAAGCAGAGCACTGGAAAGCAAGTGTGCCTATAACTGTGAGCACAACTGTAACAATAATAAAGCCGTACTGCAGGCCCTTTGCCTGTGTCATGCCGTTTTCGGTGAGTTTTGCGCCCACTGTCTGTGAGATAGGAATAATTGAAAGCATAATAACGCCTGCGCCGATACCACCGACGATACGTGCATAACCGAGAAGCTTTGAACGGTCTTTTTCGCTCTCTGTCATAAGTGCTGTGATGCCCCAGATGGGAATATCACCTGCAGTGTATGTCATACCCCACATTATGTAGGAAACGCCTGCCCAGCCGATAATAATTGCGTTTGTTGTGGCTGAATTGGCACCCGAATACTGTCCGTTGACAAAGGTAAGTATTGTAGTTACCAGAACTATACCCGGCACGAAGAAAAGATAAGGACGGCATTTGCCCCACTTTGTTCTTGTGCGGTCAACAATTGTTCCCATCATCGGGTCATTGATTGCGTCCCATACTCTTGCAATACCCATAATAACACTGATAGCCATTGCAGGAATAAAGATAACGCTCTGGAAATAGAATGCCATACCTGTACCGATAATGTTATAGATCATGTTCTGACCCATAAGACCGATAAGGTACATGTTACGTTCTTTTTTGGTGTAAGTGTTCATAACAGTCTCCTTTTGTTTTGATAAAGATATTATATCACATTTCCCGGAAATCGGGTTATAGAAAAACAAGGGCCATATTTGGTTATATTGACGAAAAATTGTTTAACAGAAACTGAGGATGTCACGTTGCTGCAACATCCTCAGAAGCTGAATAATTATTTACTTATACGTGAAGAAATAAGATCGATAAGAGCTGCAAGGAAACGGAAAAGATTTCTGAAGGGATCGTTTGTCCACTCGGTTCCGCCGTTGTCAGGCTCAACCTCGGCATAGTTTGTTTTATAATCCATATATTGAGGCAGTGAAGAAGTGAATACAGTAAGCTTTCCGTCTGAATTAAAGAATTCCTGACCGAGCTGTGTTATTCTTACAGGGAAATTATCGTGCTCGATATTCTTGATAAACCATGTTGTGTCAGGGAAAAGGCATGTTGAGGCATCAACCTGAAGGTCAGGAGAAATATATTTATCTGTGCCCTTGAACTTTGCTTCAACAACATAGGCATCGCTGAATGTCTGACCGTATTTCATAGCAGTTGCGCCGTAAGATGCATCTGTAACAGTACCTCTGACATCACCGGTAACCTCTGATTCTTCAAACAGTGGGAATGAAATAAGACCGTATTTTGCAAACACTGCAGTTTTTATGCCCTTTGCGTCAAGCTTGAGAAGAATATCCTTATATGCGTTATCCTTAATGAGAAGCTCGTAATATTCATCAGCCTTATCTATAAGACCTGAATATTCTGCTTTAAGCTCGTCTGTATAGAAAACTGTATCTATAGCTTTCTTGTAGCGCTCACCCATAAGAGCCCAGTAGCACAGTGTGCGTCCGTAGGTTGAGCAAAGTGCAAGTCTTGAAATAAGCTCAGGACAAACATCCTTGATTATATCGTCAACCACCTCAACACCAAAGCCGAGAACTTTAGCAGTGTTGAGAATTGAAACAAGTGCAACAGCAAAAGTTTCAAGTGTGGGGTCATCAAAAAGTGATGAACCATTGAGATAATATGTAACAAAACGGTCAACTGTGTCTGCATCGAGAACTATATCTCCTGAGAGAAGACCTGCAACAAGAAGATATCCGCCAAGACCTGATGTGTCGTGAACCATATGCTTGACAACAAAATTACCGTAATCACCCTGCCAGCTTTTTGTTACATAAGCCATTGCAACATTGACACCGTAGCAGCGTGAATAGATATTTACCTTTTTTGCACCTGATTTTGCTATTACTCTTTCAATATAGACATTGAGCTGATCTGCGATTTCAATTGGTGATAAACGCCAGTCATAATAGAAAAGATATGCAGGAATGCCAAGATAAACCGTTTCATTGATTGCCGCTGTTTTATAATCCCAGGCAATATGTGAGCCGTCACTTGCTTCACCGTTTTTATCAAGAACTGTATCCTCATAAATAGGTGCAAATGCATTTTCGAAAGCATCGATATATTCACTGTAATCGCCTGTGAGCATAGCCTTGGGAAGCTCACTGAGAATAGGCTCAATATTGTCTTTTATATAAGCCATTCTGTCAATATCGCGCTGGTCATCAAGACGGTTTCCGTCTTTGTCAAGCAAGGGTGATGTGCCTCTGCCGGGAATATAAATGTTAACTACCTTTTCATTTGCTGCAAATGCCGGCACTGCAAGAGAAAAGACCATTGCAAGACACAGCAAAAACGAAATAATTTTTTTCATAATATGTACCTTCTTTCCGGAATCATATGCCGAGTATAACACAGTTTTATTTTAATTTGTTTCTTTCAGGGAAGAAA
This sequence comes from Acutalibacteraceae bacterium, assembly GCA_045592465.1. Taxonomy (GTDB): domain Bacteria; phylum Bacillota; class Clostridia; order Oscillospirales; family Acutalibacteraceae; genus UBA6857. The sequence continues at coordinate 14,679 of JAZNUW010000106.1, forward strand.
GTCTGTTTTAGTTTTATAAGCGCTTGATTTTTCAGAAAATCTCTGCTAAACTTTAAGTGTCTCAACCCATAACGTCGAAAAAATTACATTAAGGAGGAATACACTATGAAAAGCTTTTTCACGGTACTTATCGCCTTCATCACTGCACTGACAACCGTTATGTCAGGCGGAGAGCTGGCAGACGAATTAAACAACAAGGGTACTATTCTCGGTTACAGCGAAACCCACGCAGTACAAAAAGAATTGCCCGACCTTTATGCAGACGAAAACGGCGATTTCACTGTTCTGCAGGTCAGCGACACTCATTTCACAACAGGCATAACCTTCTGCGATCTGAGCCTTATGAATAAAATCAAAAATCTGGTCAGCAAATATGACCCCGACCTCGTTTTCATCTCAGGAGATATGATTGATGACGGCAACGACGGCAAATTCAACAAGGCTTATGTGCTTCGTATGGTGGCTGAATTTTTCGAAGAGGCCGACCAATACTGGACGTATGTGCCCGGCAATAATGACAACCGCAATTACGGCACAAGTGAGGATATAACCGCATATCTTCTGCAGTATGAGCACTGCCTTATTTCAGACGTGCCCGAAATTTCAGGCGGAGCGCAATACAGCGTTGACATAGTCGACGAAAGCAAAACGGCACACTCACTGATTTTTCTTGACAGCATGGATTATGATAATGACGACCCCGACCATAAATACGGCTATATCCACGAGGATCAGGTCAATTGGTGCAAGGAAGAAATTGAAAGCAAAAAGACTGAAAATGAAGACATCACCGTCAGCATTATGATGCATGAAAACACACCAAACTTTGACAATGCCGCCAAAGACGGCGAGGCATATAAATTCGGCTTCCCCGAAGTTCTGCCCGTTGTCAAAAGCAACCGTATTCCCAAAAACAAGCCTCTTGACGATATGCTCACTGCAAGCGGCTGCACAGGTCTTGTGACTATCGGCCATGTTCATCCAGCAACTGCTCAGTGCAGCTTCTATGAGGGCACCTATTATCACGTTGCACCTCAGGCAATTGTGGCAAGCACCCTTATCACAATTCATACAAGAGAAGACAACACAAAAGATATGTACGATTTCGACAGCCTTTACTATTAAATGCAAAGGGCAAAATTCAAAATGCAAAATTGCGGTCGCGGGTAACTTCTGACTGATAAATAAATTTTCGCCCGCAAAGAAAGCAAAGTTCAAATACCAACTTTTTCGATTATAAAAAGTTCAGCAGGTCACTACAAATTTCAGTAGTGGCCTGCCTTTTATTTAAGATTGATGGAATTTTCCTCTTTTGAGCTTCAGCATTGCGGGGATTAGCTGACGGTTAGTAGGCAGTAAACCCGCGACCGCAATTTTGCATTTTGCCCTTTGCATTTTGCATTTTATTCATCTTCCTCATCTTCATCAATTTCAAGAATAACATCCTGGTTTGTGAAGAACTTGATTTTGTTGATAGGTGTGCCGAGTACCTTTTCACAGCTTGCGCTCAGAGCGCTCATAAGGTTTGATTCGATAACAGTGTTGATAACTGCAAAATCATAAAGCACCTTAAGCTGTGCCTTGAAGAATTCAACATCCTTGTCTTCAAAGAAGCTGTCTTCAACCTCACATACGGTTACACCTGTGAGAGCCATATCCTGGTCATAAGCCTTTTTGTTGACATTAAAGCACTTCTGCATAATATTCAGCATCTGCTCTTTTTTGCCGCCCTTGAGAGCGTTGTTGATAGCAGTACCCTTCATCTGAAGTCTGAATGAAAGCTTGCAGGTCTTGACAATAGCATTTGCCAGCTTCACAAGGTCAGGATTGATTTTTTCAGGAATAAAGATTTCTCCGTCTTTCTTATAGAAATAAGCCATTTTACATTCTCCGTTCTTTTTTCGGCAGAGTACCCTGCCGTTAATTTGAGTTCGGTATATTTTAGCAAGTTTCGGAGTTTTTGTCAATAAATAAACTGATGAAAGGGCAATTATCTTACCATTCTATGAATCATAGGGTGACTTTCATAGCATCGCGTGTTATAATCAAAGCAGATAAAACGGAAAAACATCAAGCGAGGTGATTATATGAACACTCAGAAAACAGGTGAATTCATAAAAGCATTAAGAAAAGAAAGCAATCTCACCCAAGCGGAATTAGCGCAGAAATTAAACTGTACCGACAAAGCGATTTCAAGGTGGGAAACAGGCAAAGGCCTCCCCGACGCGGATATGCTTCTTTCTTTATCGGGCGTGTTCAGTGTTTCAATCAATGAGATACTTTTAGGTGAAAGATTCAGCTTTGCCAAGACACCGGACGATATCACAACCGAAGCGGTGCCTGACAGCAGGATAATCGAAGAAATCATATCCCATACAGACGAAACCATTGTGGATATACTCAAGGAAAAGGAAGAAGAAGTAGGCAAAATCAACCATTCTGTTATACAACTGATAGTCACCTGCTGTATTCAGATGCTTGTTTTCTATGTTCTTCCGGAAATTATTTTACAGCTTAAACCAAACTCTGAACCAATTCTGGTTTTAATTTACGGTTCTCTTCTAAACTTCGTCTTTGCAGGTCTTATAAAGGATAAAAGCAAATGGCTTTTTCCGATTTTCACCACTGTATGTTTGCTCGCTCCCATTGTTGCAGACACCAACGAAGCTCACATTTATATCTCACTCGCACCCATTTTCGGTGTAGTAAGTCTGGCAATTATGGCTGCAGTTTCAGTTGTTCGGCATCTGATAAAAAAATCCCGAAGAAAAGCCAAATAACAACACTGTCAAGGGAATGTATTCAGACATTCCCTTTTATTTTATGCCTATTGTTTTTTTGAAAAAGTGATGCTATAATATTTCATAGAAAACATATGGAAGGCGGCAAACACTATGCTCAACTTTTTCAATAAATTTATCACCTTCATCCTTGTCCCGATTTATTTTTGTGTCCTTTCCCCCACTTATCCCATTATTGTGCTTTTCAATCAGCCTCAGGAGCTTATCTCCCTTTCAGAAAACGGTGTCGGCTCAGCTGAGGACCCGGTGTACCTGACAGCTCACAGAGGCACTCAGGCTCTCGCGCCCGAAAACTCAATCCCCTGCTTTCAGGAATCAATAAATCACGGCTACTACTCAGCCGAATGTGACATTCATCTCTCAAAAGATAATAAATGGGTTGTTTTGCACAACCAGGAGGTTGACGGCAGATTCTGCCAGTACGGAAAAGTCAGAGACTACACTCTGGAAGAGCTTAAAACCTTCAGCTACCGTTGGGGCGCAAACCTGTGGAAATATAAAGATATGCGCATACCCACCCTTGAGGAATATCTTGACCTTTTCATTGACGCCGACACAAGACCTCAGATCGAAATCAAAACAGAAAACTGTGATATGATTGACAGTGTTGTTGCTGCAATAACCGAAAGAGGCCTGACAGATAAGGCTATTGTCATTTCCTTTGACCTTCAGCAGCTCAAGGCAGTTTATGACCTTGACCCCAACATTGAGCTGTGGTACCTGGTAGGTGAGATGACACCCGAAATCATTTCTGAAACCAAAGCAGTCAGCGATAAGATATGGCTTTCCGCCGCATTTGACCAGAATGATGAAGAAGACATAAATCTTGCTATGAGTGAAAATGTTAACTTCTCTTTATGGACAGTCAACACCATTGAGGATGCAAAAAGACTTTATGATATGGGTGTAAGGTATATGGAAACCGACATACTCTGCAACTAAAAAAGAGATAAAAAATCAGAGGCTGCAAATGCAGCCTCTTTATTCTTATGAAACTTATTCACCAAGGAAATATCTGCCGTAAGCATCAGCAGCCTTAAGAGCCGCACAAACCTTTTCGGGAGTAACTTCAAAGGGCATATTGTGAAGTGTGTCGCCCTCTGCACAAGCTGCAGTAGCCACAGCCATAAGCTTTTCGTCTGTAACCTCTGTGATGCCAAGCTCCTTGAAGGTTACGGGAAGTCCGAGCTCAATGCAGAAGCCTACAATGCTTTCAAGCTCTTCACCGTCAACATTTTCAAGCACAAGCTGAGTGAGTGTGCCGAAAGCAACCTTCTCGCCGTGATACATATGATGACATTCGGGAAGCACTGTCAGACCGTTGTGAATTGCGTGTGCACCTGCAAGACCGCCGCTTTCAAAGCCGATACCGCTGAGAAGTGTGTTTGCTTCGATAACCTTTTCAACAGCCTCAGTGCAAGCGCCTGCTTCAAGAGCAAGCTTAGCCTTTACGCCTTCAGCCATAAGTGTGTCAAAGCAAAGCTTTGCAAGTGCCATAGCAGCACATGTTACCTTGCCGCCTGCACAGGTACCTGCATCTTTAGCCATGACAGCTCTTGCCTCGAAATATGTAGCAAGGGCATCACCCATACCTGAAACGGTAAGACGTGCAGGAGAAGCAGTAATAATATCTGTATCCATAAGCACCATATTGGGGTTAGCAGGAAGGAAGAGGTACTCTTCAAAAACACCGTCATCGGTATAGATAACTGAAAGAGCACTGCAGGGAGCATCTGTTGATGCAATTGTGGGGCAGATAAGCACGGGAGTCTTGCAATAATATGCCACTGCCTTTGATGTGTCAAGAATCTTGCCGCCGCCGATACCGATTACGAGATCGCAGCCCTTTTCTTCAACAATTTTAATAAGACGGTTGATTTCATTCTTTGAGCATTCGCCGTTGAAATAGTCAAACACAAGTTCAAAATCCTGACCTGCAAAGCTGCTTTCAACAGTACTGCCGATTCTCTTATAACCTGACTGAGTGATAAGCACAAGAGCCTTTTTGCCGTAACCCTTAGCATAGTCATAGAGCTTTTTCATTTCACCTGCGCCCTGAACATATTTGCCCGGGCTGATAAGAATTTTTGCCATAATATCTCTCCTAAATTATTATTGAACAGATTCTGTCCGTTGATGATATTTTACTACAAACCGACGATAAGGTCAACGATTATTTGCATTTTTAATTACAAATTTGTTCATTGAATTTCAAGATAGGCCTTGCATGCAATCCTTCGGATTGAAAAAAGACAAGTTTCCGAAGAAGCTTGTCTTTTTTGGTGAGGATGAGTGGGCTCGAACCACCGACCCCTTGCATGTCAAGAGCACCTTACGGCGTTAAGGTACGATTTTTATAGCATTTTTTTGCTTTTAATAATCATTATTTCGGTTTTTCGAGCGAGTTGTTGATCTGTTTGAGAAATATTATTGTTCGATTGATTGAAGACTAAACGTAGGTTTGTTGCCGTCTTTGTAAAACAGATACATTCCATCCTTAATTTCATATACCTCGTAAACTTCAGAGGTAGCATCCGGATATTCAGCGATTTCAATCATATTTCCTGAAATCTTCCATAATCCACCTGTTTTGTAGTTGTTATCTATGGTTCCGTCTGCTTTAAATGAAACAGTTCTACCTATTATATCTGAGTGATTCCATTCACCTATAATGGATATTTTAATATCTTCACCTGTTAAAAGTTTATATGAGTCTTTCTTTACATTGAAATATTCGGGTGCTGAACCAAAATATGGAGCCTCAATATAATACAATAATGCTGCTTCATCATATTTGCTTTGAGCACCAGAAAAATCACCGGCATTTTTGAACATTCTAATTGCTATTTTATAATCTTTTTCGTTCATTAAATTAATGCCTTTATTATAAAAAATTTCCTTTTGTTTATCATCTATCGGTCTTAGATTATACACATATGTCTCTTCGTCAATTGTAATTTCTAATTTTAACGGAGCGTCGTTATTATCTCTTACCTCAACGGGAACCTCAAGGTAAGTCTGGCAAGGCTTTGCTTGACTCAATACAGGTAAAACAGTTGCATTGTAAACATATGAATGGGTATCAAATGAATAACAATATGTGTCTCCTGATTCAGCTGTTTCCTTGAATTCGTAGTCATTGTTATACACTAATTTTAACATATGATAAGGTACATTGACTTCGGATTTGCCAATATTTTTAACTGTATAATATGCTACAAAATGAACATAGCCTTCACTACAAAATTCTTTGCTGTCTCCGTTAGGATTCCAGTTGTCAACAAATTCTGTATCTGTAATAGTAATTTCGTAATCGCCAATTGTTATAGGTTCGTCTAAATAGACGACATTGCTTTTATCGGTCTTTTCTTCGTTCTCACCAGAAGTATCGCCACCACAAGCACAAAGTGCAAAGCATAAAATTCCTGCCAATAATAATGCTAAAAATTTCTTCATTTTAAAAATCCTTTCTGTTATATAATTTTCGTGGTTATATCTTCATTTTCTCCTTCCATAATGCTACACCATTTTATCCCACAAAAATAAAAAAGTGCGCCAACCGAAGCTGACACACATAAAACGCAAACTCCGATTGTCGCCAAACAAACTAAACAGAATGGGGATATAACAATCCAAGTCGGAGGCCAAGCGGTCTTAGGAAGACAACATCATTTTTCAACTCCTTGGCTCACAGAACGACATGGCT
>JAZNUW010000107.1:0-13477 GCA_045592465.1 Acutalibacteraceae bacterium
TTATAGGGGATTCTCTATAGATAATGAAGATAATTTATATGTAGGAATGCCCTCTGTAATTAAGGTGTATTCTGCTGAAGGAGAATTTTTAAGAAGTTTTTCTCCCAAAACCTCTCGTGGTTATAGTTTTATGGTTGAAGGTGGAGAAAAAGTTTTGATTGACACAGGAAACAAGTTGTTCATCTTGGATTTATATGGGAATGTTTTGAATGAAATTGAGGATAGTTATTCTAGAATCAACAATTCAAATAAATTCGTTTCAAATTCGGGTAATAAATATGTGGTTAACAATTATATATTTAGAACATCGGTTTCGCTCTTAAGAGACGGTTCAAAAAGAACGATTTTTAAAATGCCTGCCTTGGACTATATTATAAAACTTTTAGATTGGATTTCTGATATTGTTCTAATTGTTTTGGTTGTAATAATGATAATAAGTTTTAGATCATTTAATCGAAAACAGTAATGAAAAGGAATTAATATAGGATATGATTCCATGTTAATTAAAACTTAACTTATCTATAAGCACCCTGCCTACTCGGCGGGGTGCTGTGTGGATGTTGTGCTTGCTTGCCCGCGTCCCCACAAGAACTAAAAAATTAAACAGCTCGGTTGTTTTTAAAAACTTCCGGGCTGTTTTTGCTTATGATATTGTGGGTAGCGATTACTCTTTTATGCTGTTTAGTCGCAATTACGACTTGCGTATTCGTCATTCATAATTATCATATAGTGATTGTCGATATTTTCTCTTTTCCAATGCTCCTGCTTAAGAGTTCTGAAGCCGAGCTTTTCATAGAAGGCCACATTGTCAGGGTTCTGGGCTTCAAGGCCCACGTTATATCCCTGAGCCATAAGGTCGGCTATGCCCTGCTTTATGAGCTTTGTTGCCACACCCTTGCCCTGATGCTCAGGTGCAACAAAAACAGGAGAGATGATATATGTGTTTTCGGGGAAAACCTTTACATCAAGGTGTGAATATGCCATAAGTGTTCTTATAGTGTTTGGCCAGTAAAACGAAAGAAAGACCCAGTGAGGACAGAGCATAAAATCAAGAAAAGTATATTCATTGTGGGCTCTTCTCCAAACGCAGATGCCTCTGTTTTCTTCGTCGACATAGATTAAATCGTCCTGTCGGTTAGAGGTAGCAAGGCGCTCATACTGAAAGTGATAGACATATCTTTTTCTTATCTTTTCATTTTTGGACGCGTATGAATGAACGGGGTCATTGATATAGCTTTCCGCCGCCATTTTAGCAAAGTATTTCAGTTCTTTGTTTGTAAGCTTCTTTTTCATTTTAATTTCTCCAGATAATAATTAAGGCTGTCTGCCTGTTTCTTTACGGCTTTTTTTACTACGGGATGTCCCGATTTATAATAATGCTCTATTTCAGTGAACAACTCATAAAAAGCCATTTTCTCTTTGTGGTTTTCACTGAGTTTTATTTTTGAAGCATAATTTTCAAAAAGTCCGAGATGTTTTCCGTTGGCGTTGCTGAGCTGATAAAGGTCATATTCTGAGTCTGCCCACATGCAACCGCAAGGGTCGATAACAGCAGTGACCTTGCACTCCTTTTTATCAGCAAGGATGTTCCATGTGTTGTAATCGCCGTGAATTAAAGAGGCTTCTGTAATCGGAAGATAGAATATTTTATCGAAATTTGCTGTAGCTGTCTGCATAACTTCGAAGACATAATCTGAAAGCTCACCTTTGTTTTTAAGTTGCTGTGCCAGGGTCAGTATGGCTGAAGCTTTTTCTTTATAATATTCATTCCAGGTTTCATAGCGCATTTCACTTGAAAGCTCTCCGAAGCCGTCAGGGCTTTTAATTTTATGAAAAGCAATCAGGTTGTCTGTAATCTGATTTGCTAATCGGAGCTTTTTGTCGGAGGAAAGATATAAAATATTTCCTGCATTCCTGCCCATGAGACAATTCATTACAATTAAATCCTTGTCGAATTCTTCATCGGCTTTGTGAGAAAGGAGTATCTGCGGCATGGGGTATAAAGAATACTTGCTGAGAATGTCCAACTGCAGAATTTCATTTTCCATGACATCTGCTGTCTTATATACTTTAACAATAAGTATTTTATTGTCTTCACAGTCGGCCTTATATACATCGGCATAATAACCGCCCCCTATGCGTTTGACGGTGCGGGGGAGAATTTGCATGTTCTCACTGATAATTTTTTCAAAGCCTTCCATATTTATCACTCCTCCTGTTCATTCTATCATCAAGATATTGATTTGTAAAGAAAAAATGAAAGTCACCCTGAGGTGACAGTCATTCAAACTAACTTTCCGTCTTTATAATAAAGTCTTGCAACACGCTTAGTGAAGTTGCATATAACCTCATAGTTGAAGCTGTTACTCATTTCGCCAAGCTCCTCGGCGGTGATGCTGCTGCGGTTGCTCACGCCCATAATTACAGCACGTTCACCCACACGAACATCTTCAATATCGCTGACATCAACCATAATCTGGTCCATGCACACCTTGCCCACAACGGGAGCCTTTTTGCCTTTGATGAGCACATGTCCCTGACCGGTGCAGCTTCTGCTGTAGCCGTCGGCATAGCCTATTGAAACTGTTGCAATAACTCTTTCTGATGGGGCCTCATAAATATGACCGTAGCCGATTTTGTAGCCGGCAGGCACGGTTTTGACGTGAACCACATGACTGACAATTTCCATAGCAGGAACAAGGCTGAGTTTTGTTTTATCAACTTCGTCTGAAGGGTAAAGTCCGTAGAGAAGCACGCCCACACGGCACATGTCATATTGCTTTCGGAATTCAACAGTACCTGCACTGTTGCAGATGTGCTTAATGGGAGGATTAATGCCTCTGTCGGCAAGAAGATCAATAAACTTATCAAATAATGCAGTCTGCAAAGCGGAATCGCTCTTGTCGGCTGAATCTGCGCAGGCATAGTGGCTGAAAACACCTTCAATATAAATGTTGCTGAGCTTTGCAATTTCACCTGCAGTGTCAGCCCCTTTTTTGTCGGGTGTCAGGCCTATTCTGCCCATGCCGGTGTCAACTGCAATATGGATTTTAGCCGTCTTGCCTTTCTTAGCTGCCTCTTCACTGAGAAGTACGGCATCATCATAATCATAAATAGTGGCGGTGATATCCTGGTAAATAACATCTGAAAAACGGCGCGGGGGAATGTAGGAAAGGGCAAGCACAGGCTTGGTGATGCCCTCAAGGCGCACCTCGATAGCCTCGTCAATGCTGGTGACGCCGAAATAATCGATGTTATCTTCTATTGTTTTTGAAACAGGTACACTGCCGTGACCGTAGCTGTCTGCTTTTATAACCGCAAGAAGCTTAACTCCGGGGTTAAGACATTTTTTTATTTCATAAAGATTTTGCTCAATTGCGCTGAGATTGATTTTAGCAACGCATCTGTAATAGCTTTCGTTTATGATGGGGGTTAATGACATTATATTTACGACCTTTCGTCAATTAGCTCATAGGAATTTATACATACACATCAATTATACTATTGCAAAAAGAAAAAGTCAAACATTACAGAAAATTTATGTGCTCACAGGTTAAATTTTGATTTGATATTCAAAGTGTATTTTATGTGAAATTTCGTTTTACAGAATATTCATATTGTTTTATTAATCAATTAACAATTGAATTAGTACTTTTGTTTATTATTATATTATGCGAAAATTAGGTATTTTTAGCAACAGATTTTACATATATGTATATTTAATTTCGGAGGTGCTGTTGTGGCAAAAGAATTTAAACCCTATCCTTGCGAGGAAGTTAATTCGATTGTAGAAATTGCGGAACGCTCAAAAAAGCTTTACGGTGATTCAGTCGCATACATTTATAAAGAGAAAAAACAAAGAGTAGAAAAGACCTATGTTGACCTTGTGTCAGACAGCAAAAAGCTGGCACAGCTTCTTATGAAGCAGAAGCTTGAAAAGGGACATATTGCTCTTGTGGGCGCTTCCAGCTATCAGTATGTTGTGAGCTACTATGCTGCTATGTATGCAGGCCTTGTTATTGTTCCCCTTGACAAAGAGCTTGGGTTTGAGGATATCTACGAGCAGATGCAAAGAGCTGATGTTGACTTCCTGCTTTACGATAAAAACTATAGCGATTATGCTGAATGTGTAGCAGAAAAAACAAATGGCTCTATGGGTATGTTCTGCATAAACGATCCCGTAGTTGCCGAAGGCGAAGACCTTCCCTTCCCCGAAGTTGATCCCGATAAGCTTTCAACTATTATTTTCACTTCAGGCACTACCGGCAAGGGTAAGGGTGTAATGCTCACTCAGAGAAATATTGCAAGAAATGCTCTTGTAGGTGTTTCTCATGTAAAAGGCTATCACGAAAGTGACGTTTCTTTGTCAGTTCTTCCTATGAACCATGCATATGAGTGCATCGGTAACCTTTTTGTAATGGTTTATTTCGGCATTCCCGTATGCATCAGCAGCGGTATCAGACATATCGCAAAAGAGCTTCAGGAATATAAGCCTACCGCACTTTTTGTTGTTCCCCTCATTCCTCAGATGCTTGTTGACAAGGTGTGGACAACAGCCAGAAAAGAGGGCAAGGAAAAGAAACTTAAACTCGGCATTAAGCTTTGCAATATTGCCAAAAAGTTCGGCATCGACCTGACAGATAAAATTTTAGGTGAGGTCAAGGCTGCTTTCGGCGGCAGACTCAGAATTTTAATCGCAGGCGGCGCTCCCGTGTCTCCCGCACTTGTGAAATCCTGTGAGGATCTCGGCATAAAGCTTGTGCAGGGATACGGCCTTTCAGAATGTTCTCCCGTGCTCGCGGTTAACTTCGACTATTTCCAGAAGCCTAATTCAGTCGGCAGGGTAGCAGAAGGCTGCGAAATGAAGGTTGTGGACGGTGAACTCTGGGCCAGAGGTATTTCAATATCAAAAGGCTATTATAACGACCCTGAAAACACTGCCGAAAACTTTGTTGACGGCTGGTTCAGAACAGGTGATATGGGTTATATTGACGAAGACGGCTTCGTTTACATAACAGGCAGAAAGAAAAATCTCATTATTCTTGCAAACGGCAAAAACGTTGCACCTGAAGAAATTGAGGAGCTTATTTATCAGAATATGCCCTATGTCAGTGAGGTTGTTGTTTCTGCAAACGGGGATAAGCTTCAGGCTGAACTTTATCTTAACGAGGAAATGCCTGAATACGATGAAAAAACGGCTAATGCAGATATAGCAAAGCTTAACACAAAAATGGCTTTCTATAAGAACATTTCTGTTGTAACCTTCAGGAAAGAGCCTTTCCCGAAGACAACGACTAAAAAAATTATCAGAAACGGAGCAAAAGAAGCATGTTTGAAAAATTAGTGGAAATCGTAAAGGAATATGTTGACATTGACGTGTCAACCGTGACATATGATAGTAATTTTATGCTTGATTTCGGTGTTGACTCTTTTACTCTTTCGGAAATTGCATGTGCAATAGAGGATGAGTTTGATATTGAAATTCCCGACCGTAAAGTTCACGAGCTTAAAACCGTAGGTGATGTTGTAAATTACCTGGAAGAAGTTGTAGACTGATAATCTGATCTGAGGCGGCGGTTGTCGCCTCTTTCTTTTCACTTTTGCTTGACTTTACGCGACTAAAATGTTAGAGTATAAGCATGATTTCAAAAGGAGTGTTAAAATGGAACAAAAAATCCTGAAACTCATAGGCGTTAAGGGTACATTCAAAGAAGATGTCGTGCCTATGATGAACTACAGTTCTGCCAACATAACCACCTCAGGTGCGGGATATGTTGTCAGCCTTTATTTTATGAACTTCCTGACAGACGTTGTTAACCTTGACATGAAGCTGGCAGGTCTTATCACAACTATTGCTGTTGTCTGGGATGCTTTCACAGACCCGATTATGGGCGTTTTCACTGACAGAACACGTTCAAAATACGGCAAGCACAGACGTTATATCCTCTGGGGTATGCCTCTTTTCTGCCTCTCATTTGCTATGATGTGGAACAGCTACGGCCTCGACGGTCAGGCAAGACCCATGCAGGCATTCCTCTATTATATGCTTGCATATATGCTCTATAAAACAGCATACACCATTATCGATATTCCCCATGTTGCTATGCTGCCTGAGCTGGCACCTGACTATGACCTGAGAATTCAGTATAACTCGGTTGGTTACATCTTCAACTCATTCGGTATGTTCCCGTCATTCTTCCTGTTTGCAGCAATTCTCGGCTGCTTCGGATTCAGCACACCGTCACCCGGCTCACAGATGCCGATGATTATCGGCGGTCTTATTCTTGCAGTGGTTTACGGTCTTTGCCTCTTCACCACCTTCAAGCGCGTAAGAGAGAAGCCCTCACTTGATCTCAAGGTTGAAAAATTTGACCTGAAATACCTTCTGAACGAGTATAAGTTTGTTATGAAAAACAAGGCTTTCAGAGAATACTTCTTTATGAGCCTTTGCTATAACATTTCAACTTACTTCTATAACACAACCCTTATTTATTATATCAAGTACATTGCCAAGCTTCCCGGCTATTACACACTCTTTACAACTATCGCAGGTGCCTTTGAAGCAGCTTCATTCCCGCTTAACTATGCTCTGACAATGAAGTTCGGCAAGAAAAAGTGCGGCAGCATTGTAACTCCTCTTATGATTGCAGGCTTTGCAGTGTGTCTGTTTATGAATCCCACAGAGGGTAACGAGGGCTCTTGGATCTGGGTTGTTGTGCTTATGCTTACAGGCATACTTTATCCCTTCGGTAAGTCAGGTCTCGGATATGTTGCACAGAACATTCTTCCCGATATATCAGACGTTGACGAGCTTATCACAGGTCGCAGACGTGAAGGTGTTATCGGTACATTCAACACCTTTATCAAGAAGACTGTTTCAGGTGTTATGAGCTCAGTTGTTATGTTTATTCTCGGCGGCTTCGGCCTTGCAACAGGCAACGCAGTTAAAGATTGGGAAGCAGCTCACCCCGGTATGCTTTATCAGCAGAGCTCAAGTGCAGTGCTCGGTGTAAGAATCTGTATTGTTTTTGTACCCATCACATTTGCAATTATTTCACTGCTTCTTCTTCACAGATATAAGATGAATAAGAGTGAGCATACAGTAATCAGAGCAGCTATTGCTACCAAGCACAAGTACGGCACTGTAACTCTCACTGAAGAAGAAATTAAGATTATGGAAGACATCAGCGGTCAGAAGTATGAAAACACATGGCTCGGCAGAGACAATGACCCAAATGTTTATCAGCCTCTTGAAAAGAATGAAAACGGCGAATACACGATTCTTGTTGAAATTGAAGAAGAAATGAAAGCCATCAGAAATTCAAAAGAAGGCAAAAAGGAAGCAAACGACACTGAGAGTTCCACAGATGATTATGATGAATCACTTGAGAGAGTAAAGGAAGCTCTCGGTGAAAACGAATAAAAGGAGATAAAACAATGAGTAAGATTGATATTTCAGTTAAAGAACCCCCTAAGAAGGAAAAATGCTGGCAGCAGAGCCTCAAGGATTTCCTTTTCATGTTTGTGCAGTGGACATGGGCTCTTCCCGTTAACGTTGTGGGATGGCTTGCATTCACAATCTGCACCAAAATTTTGGGTTACCGTTGGCAGCACTTCGGCTATGCAAAGATAGTTTATGTGCCCTGGAAGGGCGGCGGACTTTCAATGGGTCTTTTCATCTTTATTAAAGACAACCACAAGAGCAAAGAGTGGACCTACAACTGCCGTATTCATGAATACGGTCACACCTGGCAGGCTCTTCTTCTCGGCCCTCTTTATTACATTGTCATTGCTCTTCCCTCTGTTATCTGGTGCAACTGCTTTGCAGGATACAGAAAGAAGAACAACGTGCCCTATTCAAAGCTTTATTGCGAAGGCTGGGCAAACGCATGGGGTCAGAAGTTCAGTGGTCTGACACAGACTGAAAATCACAACTGATAATTTGTACTGCGGGAAAAAGCTTCTTAAGGAAAGCGGAATCCCGCAGTGTTTTTTGCCTGAAAGTCTGTAACAGCGCACCGGCTAAAAATAAAAGAAAAATATCACAAAATCCTTGACAAGAGCATAGAATAACTGTATAATAATTTAGTCGTTATGATGCGCCGGTGTGGCGAAATCGGCAGACGCAAGGGACTTAAAATCCCTCGGTGGCAACACCGTACCGGTTCAAGTCCGGTCACCGGCACCAAACCAGAAAAATCCGAACCAAATTTTCCCAATAGGAAAAGGGTTCGGATTTTTTGTTTATCTTTAATTGTTTTTAGTTGGTTTGATTATAAAAATAAAAATAACATATTTCACAATGTGTACATACAAATAACCATTTTGTTGAAATGTTTCATATTTTATGGTAAAATGTAAATAAAGATACCTAATTATGCGGAGTGATTATATGTCTAAAGAGTGTTTGAAGCAAAAAATTATTAAAATAAAGAAAAAAATCACTATTACTAAAGAAACACAATTTAAGCCAATTGTTTTTATGAATACCCCTGTTTCAAGCAGAAATGATGATGTTATAGGAATAGGTTCTGCTGTAAATTCAATAAAGAGAGCCATAAAAAACGATGCTAACTTAATTGGAGTTATAGCAGATTATGGAGCTGGAAAATCAAGTCTCACAGAAACATTGTCTAAAAAATCTTGCGGAAAAGCAATTCACATTAACATGTGGGACTCTATTTCAAAGCTAAATGATAGTTCAAAAACAGATGAATCTATAAATTTATTAACAAAATCTTTTGTGTTTCAACTCGCATCAGGCGTTTCAGAACATTGCGCAAGACACGCTAACAAGAGATTAAGCAAAAACTATAATATATTTTCATTTAGTATCAGCTCTTGGGAATTTTGGATTTGGGCAATTATTGCTGCTGTTTTTTATGTTGTTTTTTCAGGTATATCTCTTTTGACTGTAGAAGAAATAGAAAAAGTTGTTAATAGTATTCTCTCAACGGAAGATATTTTAATAAAAACATCATTAGCAGTTATCTTTAAAGCATCCGCACCAGCATTCATGGTTTTGGGCATAATTTTTGCGATTGTTGGGTTTAGAAAAACATCCATTGCATTTTCTAAATGGAAATCTGAAAGTATTCGCGAGCCTGAAATAAATGATATTTTTGAAGCATATCTTTTCATACACAAAAAACTTCTACGAATTTTTCACCATAAAATTATTATTATTGAGGATTTAGACAGAATAAAAGACAAAAATCTAGTTATCGGTTTTTTAAAAGAAATATATAGATTTAGTATGCTTCCAAAGAAAAGATGTAGAAAAAGTCCCGTTTTCATAATTTCTGTAAGAAGTGAAGCATCTTTAGACGATAAAGGATTACTGTTCACAGACGAAGATATATATCCTAAATTATTTGATTATACCGTCTCATTAAAGCCGATACATTTTGAAGATTATGAAAAACTTGTGCTTGAAATTATAGGAGATGAAAAATCAAAGAATAGACAAAGATTACAAAATCTTCTAGAGAGTAAGGATAAAATAACAGATAACCGTTTGCCTGAATCTTTCAAATGGATAATAACTGGACACAATTTAACTATCAGACAGTTAAAAGATAGACTTAATTCTGCAGTCTCGTTATTTATCACACTTAAAAACAAGGGATATACAAATCAATCTTTTATAAATTTTTCATCTTGTGCAGCAGTAACATATCTAGAGCACCAATATCCGCAGTTATTTGATGTTCTTTTAAAGCAAGAAGAAGAATTATCGAAGTTAGTTAGAACAGCATACACGATAAAGAACAATCCTAATTATGAAAAAAAGACAATAAAAGAAGAATGCACCAAACTTCTTATTGATTCTGTTTTAACCTCGAATCAACAATTTGAAAAACTTAAAGATGATTTGGTTGATATGCTTGAAAATGGCGATATAACAGATGATTTTCGCATGTATTTTTATAGTTTCCCAAAAAACAGTTATATTAAAAATTCTGATGAACGAGATATTTCTAACCTGCTTTTGCTTCCTAACGACTATAAATTTGATGATGAACTTAACGAAAAAATAAACAGAATAATAGAATCTAAAAAAGAAAAAACCATCATTGATGCACTTCAAAGAATTTCAGATAATGCCCAGATAGAATATTTTCCAAAAATAGTTTTTATGAACGCAGATTTGTTTTCAACATCATATAATATTAATCCTAAAAAACTAAAGTTATCAATGACGCATTGGGCTTCTTGGGAGGAAAATGATATTGAAAATAGCAAAGAAGTTTTAAATAGTCTGATGAGCTTCTTCGATTGTATCTCCCATGATTTTTGGGATTATTACACAATGTGGTTATCAGAACGTTTTTACTCTCTTAGCAATGAAACGCGTATAAGGATTCGAAAACAAATAATCCCTATTGTTAAAGAATTTATTGTCATTTTTGATAATTTATATGTCCCTGTTAATGAAAACACCTATTCTATTACAGAAATGCAAGATAAGTATACATTAATCAGTAATGAAGAGTTTGAATTAATGCCTACAAACGAAATAGGTATTCAGTTGATAAATGTTGACTTGATTAATGAAAATAATTTCAAAGTTATAACAAAACAACTAAATTTAAAAAACTATAAAAATATTACACCTATATTCGAAATATGCTTAAAAGCATATAACCACATTAAGAATAACATATCTGTTTATAGTTGTTGGAATGAGATTATAGTTTTCTTAAAAATCAACAATTATGTTGATGACAATTTGTTTGGTTTTGCAATTTCAGGAGTTGTAAATAAAGAAGAAAAATCAGTAATTTCTGAATATGTATCTTCATTAAAAAGCAATATTATTTCTGAAGAATATCTTGAATTAATTAACAAATTTATTATCGACGTGAATTTATCAAATGAAATCGCTGCAATGCTTTGTGATAGAAAAATGTTTTCCGCACTACTTTCTTTTTTTGCTAAAGAGAACAGATTAGATGAAATAAACTTTACAGATAAAACTATTTCCGAAGCGGTTATTGATGCAACAAAAACGCTTTTAGATTATGATGATAAAATAATACCTAAAATTCGGGAGGAAATTATTCGACAATTTATAAATGAACAAAACGCTTCTGAGATTAACACATTGTTTTCTAACATCTTTTACGACAAATATCCTCTAATTACAGAATCGGAAATATCTTTAATTCCCAAAGCAATAAACACTCTTACATTATTAGACCGTTCAAAAATAACAGCAGAAAAAATCAAAACTGTAATTGATTTGATTAACAATAAGTATGCTCAAGATGATTGTATAACTATATTTAATTTACTGTTAGGTACGGAATATTCTGATTCATATGCAAATAATGCAGTTGTTATTAATATTATTAACGGATTAAACTATAACATCGTAAAATTAAGAGACTTGAGTTCTGATAAAAAAAGTGAAGTTTTAAACTTGATAAAAAAATACTATGACTTATCAAACGCAGCAAATGCTATAAACTTTATGAAAACCACTAATTGCCTTTTTTCTGAACTTGAAAAAATAGTCGCTAGTTCAAAAAAAGAAAATTATATAGAACTAATTTCTTGCGTTGACAATCCAACAGATTTTACTATGAAGTGGTTAGAAGATATAGACATTTCCTTTGAATTGCCTAGAAATGTTCTAAAAGAATTACTTGATAGAAAGCAGTATAAAAAATATCTAGTAGGAAAAGTCCTCAGCGAAAAGCGTTTTTGTTTTCCATACAACAATGTTCCTAATGATATAATTGTTTCAGAATATTCTCCCAAGTCTCATATTTGGCAATACTTATCAAGTGATTTGAACTTTATCAACTACTTGATTAAAATGGGGATTTATAAAAATTTCCTAAAAGCAGCATTGATTGTTTGTTTGAAACCACTATATAAAGGTGCACAGACAGTAGAGCTTACAAAGTTCATTTTAGATAATGTTGCTGTTGCAGAACAGATCAATTATCTAAATGAAATGGGAGAGATACTAGATGACAGTAATAGGATTGCAATATCACAAATTTTGTCACAAGAACCCTATATAAAACTATTAGCAAATCAGGTTGTTTTAGATAAAGTTCAAGAAAAGTTGTGGGGTGGAGCTTCAAAAAGTCTCAGGGGATATAAATCCTCATTTACAAGAAAGAACAAAGAATATTTTAAAAACAAGTAACGATAGTTAAATCTTGCTTTCACACATTCGACAAAGCCTCCTTTAATTTGTACAATGAAGCTACAAAATTAAAGGAGGCTATTTTCATGTCAAACGAAAACGCAATTCAATACCGTCAGGTTGGCGACTATCTCATTCCTAACCTCATTCTCCCGCCCGAAGAAGCAAGGGTTACTCTTGGCAAATGGGGAATGATGTATAAGTCTTATCTTGAAAAACATAAGAAGGTTCTTTTTAGTTTACTACTTGGTCAAGGCAAACTTTATCAGCACTGTGCAGAGATTGAAAATCAGGCAAAGGATATGTACGATGACCTCATTGAACAAATGAAAGAAATTGAAGGTGTGACAGAAGAATTAAAAGAACATAATCAATGGGAATGGATATGTAGCATACAAAACATTGAGGCAAGAGCAAGAGAAATAGTTTGTAATGAACTAATATACAAATAAAATGCAGAAGGTGTATCTTTTAATACGCCTTCTATATTTATGGTTGGATTTTCCAAGCAACTCTTGAGATGCTTTCAAAGGATGATTTATTGTTTTTTATGGTTTGATGCGTTATTATATATACAGACCGGTCAACAAATCTAATCAGAGGTGATAAAAGCATGACTATTTATTTAAGTGAAAATATCAAAAGATTGCGACTTAAAAAAGAGCTTACGCAAGAAACTCTTTCAGAATTTTTAGGTGTTACTTCTCAGAGTGTCAGTAATTGGGAGCGTGGAGAAAGTTATCCCGATATTACAATGCTTCCTGAAATTGCAGGTTTTTTCAAGGTAAGTGTTGATGAGTTGCTTGGTGTTAACAGAGCAGAAGACGAGGCTGAAATAATAAAAGAACTTGAAGCTTATGATAATCTTACAGACGAAAAATTAAAACTGGAAATAATAAATAAGCTTAAAGAAAAGTTCCCTAATGATTTTCGTATTCTTTTAAGATATATGACTTCCCTTGTTCATTTCAAAGAAAACACACCTGAAAATGTCGCAAAAATAATTGCAATATACGAAAACATCAAACAAAACTGTAACAATGACAAAATACGCATTTCTGCCAAAAGGCATATTGCCGAACTTTATAAAGGGCTTTCAGAAAAAGAAGGAAGCGGTATAACATTTGAGGATTGTGAAAAAATCATCAAAGAGATGCCGAGAATGAGAGACGGACAGGAAATGTTCTGCTTTTATTATCCTGAAAACTATCCGAATGGCGATGAGATAATAATGAACACTCTTGAAGAACAATTCTTACTGCTTAACACAGTTTATTCTCATTATTTTTATTATAATGGCTTTTTCTATGACAG
>JAZNUW010000108.1:0-18667 GCA_045592465.1 Acutalibacteraceae bacterium
ATTTAAGGTTTTTTCTTTTTGGCATTGACTTTATTGATTTTTAAATGATATACTGTTACTAACTAATAGTGACTCTTTATACCCTCAAGGGGTCAGTGTGCGCAAAAACGGCCGGGTCAGGGGCCGGCAAACACGCCTTTCTGAGAGTAAAAAGCCACGATAAGTTTCGTTTTGACGGCATATGCCGTATTATGAAATAAAAGTTAATTTTTATTAAGGAGGAAAATCTTAATGAAAAAGCAAATTAAAAAAGGTTTATCACTCATAATGGCAGTGCTTATGGTGTTGTCATGTTGGGTATGGGTAGCACCCACAGAAGCTGAAGCTGTAACAGCAGGTAAGTATTATTTCAGATTCGTTTACACGATAACTGATGATGCTGCTATGGAGAATGCAGAGTTCTATGCTGTATATAAGGAAAACAACGGTAAGGGAACAGAAGAAAAGTTATCAGCAAACTATGGTTCACAGGTTAAAGCTACGGTTGGTACGCATGATATTACTGGTGAGGCAAACGGTTTTCCTGTTGCTGTTAGAATTAAGTTCAGACTTCCGAACTTAGGTGGATCGCTCAGATTTAATAAAATTAAAATTTACATGAGTGGTGTTTCGGGTGACGTCCTCAAAGAATCCTCACTTGTATATGAAGACGCTTATGAGTGGAGTAATGGCGCAACAGCTAATGTTGACTACGACCAAACCTATCCTTTTGCTAACATTGAATATCCAAAGCCTTCATCAATCGGTGGTTTTACAGATACTCCGGTTGACCTCAACGTGCCCAAAACAGGCGTTACAACAATGAACACAACACCTCTTATGACAGGTATTGTTTATGACCAGTACGGCGCAGTCTGGTACGAAGCTCCTGACTACGCTCTTTCAATGACAGCAGGCAACTACGAAGCGAAAGAAGAAATCGAAAACGTTCTTACCCTCACAACTCAGGGTGACGGCGCTAAGGTAAGTGTTGGTGCTGCTATGCAGACCGTGTCTCAGCTTGCAAATGACGCAACGGCTACATATAAGAGATATTATCTGGTTGCATCTATTCAGGCAGGTGAATTGACGCCTGTTGCCAGCCAGCCGATTAACATCAACTATCCGCAGTATAATACTGTCTTCAGAACAGACTATGTTACAAATGCTGCCGATGCTGCTACTGTCAACAAGCTTAATGACGGAACCACATACACAGGCTCTATCAACGATGACGATGAAATCACAGATGCTGATAAGAATTTTATCAAAGCATACGGTCAGTCACTTGGGGCTTATCCCGTTGACGCAACTAAGGAAGGATATGGCTTCTACGGTTACTGGTCAGAGCCTCAGCCCATGCTTCCCGTTGATGGAACTGACCCCACACCTTATGCTTATGAATCAACCTTCCGTGTTCCCGTTGACACAAAGACATATAACGAGCTTTATGCTAACGACGACACATTAAAGAATAAGTATTATCCTGCCGGTGTCAAGTTTGACCCCGCAAACAATGCTGACTTACTTACAGTGACAGACGACACCATTTATTATGCATGGTTCCTTTCAAACGATATTACTGTTAAGTTCTATCAGCTCGACGGTAAATATATCAGTGAATTCACAACCAAGTACGGTAAGAATCATGAAGCCACTGACGTAACATGGCCTGTTGAAGGAAGAGACTTCCCCTCAAGCTATGACTCAGGTGCTTACACCTATAATAACTGGTCAGGCACATGGGAAGATATCAACGGTGATATCGTTAATCCCTCAGGCTACAGATTCGTTAAGAACCTTGTTCTTACACCTGTTTACAGAAACATCAACTTCACAGATAAATATTATGTTACTGTTTACAGAGGTGTTCAGGCAAATACATTTGGTAATCAATATACTAAGGAATACAACTACAGAGATATAGCTGTTTTACCCGCAGCCTCAGCACTTCCGTCTGTCCCCTCCGGTAACGACTACAGATATGAATTTGTCGGTTGGTCAACTCAGGAGCCCGAGGTTAAGCATCAGGGTGTTCACTACAGACACATCATTCTCGAAGATGCTGATTTCGATACAGCAGGTAATGCAGTATTCCTTGTTGACAACTTCGTAGTAAGAGACGATGTATCATACTATCCTGTTTACAGACGTTACCTCCAGAGCCATGATGTAACATTCACTTACACAGACTCAACAGGTGCAACAAAAACAGAAACAATCCCCTTCAAGTATGGCAGCGTTATCACGGCTCCCGAAGGCGTACCTTCAGAGTTCGCATCAAGCGGTTACGGTTATAAGTTCCTCGGTTGGGTTCCCGCCGGTCAGGAAGAAACCGTTGACCTCAGACAGCAGATCTGCACAAAGGCAGGTATGGCCTTCAACGCAAAGTACAGCGAAGGTATCCCCACTCCTTACACAATCACATTTGAATACAGAAACGAAAAGGGCGAAATCAAAACCACAGCTGTTGAGGTTAAGCACGGTGCAAAGATTCTTCAGTCAACACTTGATTCACTCAAGCCCGCAGGCGAGTTCGACGATGTTGATCTCAACGCACTTCTTAAATATAACGGTATCTGGGAATTCAACGGTACACGTTATAACATAGCAGACCTTTCAGAATATTCACCCACCAGCCACGTTACATTCAAGGCTGTTTATGAGGATCCCACACCTTTCTTCAACGCAACTTATGTTGACGGCGGCAACACAGAAAGCTTCAGAATCCTTGAGGGTGAGCCTCTTAAGACCTGGTATGCAGACGATGAAGAAACCATGCCCTATGAGCCCACAAAGGATGACACACTCGAAGGTGAATACACATTCGTATGCTGGGCTGATGAGCTTCAGACAGAAGAACAGATTATAAAGGGTGAAATCGCAGGCACTATCTATGAGCCCGGCGCTACACCTATCACAGAGGACGTAACACTTTATCCCCAGTTCATGTTCAGCAAGTACACCTATAAGGTTACATTCAAAAACTGGAACGGTGCAGTGCTTGCAACAGGCACATACAACTATAAAGACGACATCACAGCTCTTAAGGAAGCAGCTGAAGCTGCTGCTGTAAGAGGCAACGACAAGGTTTACTCATACACCTTCATCGGTTGGGATAAGGTTGTTCCTTCATTCTGCGAAGGTGGCGAACCCAACAGCGAAACAGTCTTTATTGCACAGTACAAGTCAAACTACCTGTACTATAGTGTAGAGTGGTATAATGACTCAGACCTTAATGCTGACGAGAAGCTCTCAACAAGCAAATATGTTTACGGCGACAAGATCTATGCTCCCGGCGTAACAGTAACTCCTCCCACAAGCACAGAGGCAGGCAGAGTATATGTACTCAGCGGCTGGAAGTATCTTGACAAAGACGGCAACGTTCAGACTTACAGACGTGGTATGAGCCTTGATGATGCTCTTATCCCCGATCCCGGAAATACTTCTGCTCCCGTTAAGATGTGGGCTGATTACACACTCACAGACCTTTCACGTACAGTTAAGGTTGTTATCAACGACGGCGTAAATGCAAAGATTGAATACACAATCGATGTTAAGGATGGCGAACCCATCGGCGATCTCATTTCAACTCCCGCTTCAGGCTGGCTCAGTGATGCAAAGCACAATGAATTCATCGGCTGGTCAACAGATGAAGAAGGCGCACGTGATGCAGACGGTAAGTTAGCAAACGGCTTTGATGTTGCAAACACATCTATCACAGCTGACGGCATCGTTCTTTATGCACAGTTTGACGTTAAGGATCACGTACGTAATCTTGAAGCTGAAGAGAAGCTTCCCACATATCCCATGGCAGGCTATACCGATTACGACAATACTGAAGTACCCGCTTCAGACGGTAAGGGTATCATGGGCACATGGTGTGCATGTAGCAAGGAAAAGACCTATGTTGCAACTAAGGAAATTCCTGCTCTGACAGATAACAAGGCTCCCGCAGCAACAGGTTACATCGGCACAGCTAACTGGTCAGACTTCGAAGCAGCAGCAAACGCTGACACTGTATATGCAAATAAAAACACAAACCTTATCATTACAACAACTGATACAGGTGACGAAAATACCCTTTACAACTCAACAGGTAAGGGCATCGGCGTTCAGTACATTGAAACTGTAATCGCTCCCGTAGAAGCTGCAGACTTCAAGACTCTCGCCGAACTTACAGAGTACCTTGAAAATAATGAAGTAACCTGGAAGCAGGTTTACAACTGGACAACAATCCAGGCAGCACTTATCCAGTACTATGGCGGTTGGGCTAAGGTTCCCGCAGTGTATAAGGATTACAATGCTAACTACACAGATAAGGCTGAAACATATGGCCTCACAGACGGTGAAACCTATGTTGCTTATGTTAAGGTAACAGATAAGGCCGGCAATATAAGCTATATGAGAAGTGCTAAGTTCTATTATGATGAAACTAAGCCCGCACTTGAGATCAGTGGTGACAAGAACTACACAGGCGACCTTTACTGTAAGCAGGCTACCATCAAGGTAACTGAAGCAACAAAGGACTATAAGGTATATGACAACGGCAACTTAGTTACTGTTGCAACAGCATCAGGTGAATATAAGTTTGGTGCAGGTGCACATCAGGTTGTTGTTAAAGACAAGGCCGGCAACATCGCAACTATCTACTTCCAGGTAGCTGCAGACCATAGCCTCATTGATTACAACCTTGAAGCAACTTGCTTCGATGACGGCTTCACATCACAGAGATGTACAAACTGCGGTAAGGACTTCAACAAGACAGTTATCACAACTGAAGGCCACAAGTATAAGGATACAATCGTTCCCGCTACATGTGATGAAATCGGTTACATTTCAAGAGAATGTGAAATCTGTGACAATCCTGCAGAAAGACTCTATTATGATGCAGACGGCAAGGAGCTTTATCCCAAGCTTGCTCACAGCTATGGTGAACCCATCGTTAAGGAAGCAACCTGCTCAGAAACAGGCTTCATTTCCAAGACATGTACAAAGTGTAAGCATCAGGAATTTGAAGAACTTCCGTTAGATACAGAAAACGGACACACCTTCAGAACATACAAGATTAAGCCCACCTGCTCACTTGGCGGTGAAGAATATCTGAAGTGCCGTGACCCGAGATGCTCAGCAATTATCATTGTTAAGCACGGCTATGTTGCAGGCGATGCAAAGTTTGACGGTGTTATTTACAATGCTGATAACTATGATGCAGCATATGCACCCACAAACCACAGCGGCACAAAGGAAGTCTGGGAAGTAACAACTGAAGCAACATGTTATGCTGAAGGTGTTGAAACCAAGAAGTGCTCAATCTGTAAGGCAACTATCACAGACGTTTCCGGTAATGCAGTAACACAGACAATTGCACGCATTCCTCACATCTGGACCGTTAAGGAAACAGAAGAAGACGGCAAGATCTGGATCACATATGTATGTTCAGTTTGCGGTGCAGAGAAGGTTGACGAAAACGGCGTAGTTATCAAGGTTGAAAAGCCCGCACTTGCAACATACACAGTAACATTCAAGGTTGAAGGCGAAGAAGCTGCTTCAATCACAAAGACTGTTGGTGAAACAATTGCTGCAAGCGAAGTTGCAGTTCCCACAAAGGATGCTACAGACGAATTCACATATGAATTTGCCGGTTGGTATTTAATCAAGGAAGACGGCACTGTTTCAAATACAGAGTACACACTTCCCATGGTTGTAACAGCTGACGTTCAGCTTGCTGCTAAGTTTAAGGAAACACGTATTTTCTACACTTCAGTATTCCAGGTACCCACAACCTATGATGCAACATTGGGCTTCGCGGATTACGAGAGCGTTAAGACTCTTATGGGTGCTCTTGGCGATACAAGACTTCCCGGCGAAACTCCTGTATTTGCAGAAACAGATACATTCGAATTTGAATTCACAGGTTGGGTTGATACCAAGAATAAGGATGATTTCGACGGTGTAATTGAAGGTAACGGTACATATCAGGCAACCTTCAAGGCAACTCAGAAGAAGTACAATGTAATCTTCCTTAACGGCGGTGCATACTTCGACAAGGTTGAAGTTGCTGCAGGTGAAGATGCAGTTGTACCCACAGCAGTTCCCACAAAGGATGCAGATGCTGAGTACCACTACACATTCAGCGGTTGGTACACAACATCAGATTGCAAGGTAGCTGCTGACTTTACAGAAATTGTTGACAACATGACAGTATATGCAGGCTTCACAAGTGCTGCTCACGATGAAGGCGACAGCGCAACAGTCAAGACTCCTGCAAGCTGTGAAGATTCAGAAATCACAGAATACACATGTAAGGATTGTGGCTATAAGTGGGATAAGGTTACAGCTCCTGCTACAGGCCATAAGCGCGGCACACCTGTTTACAATGCTGAAACAGGCAAGAACGAAATCTTCTGCACAGTTTGTAACGTTAAGCTTGATGAAGCTGATGCTTCTTACACAATCAGATTTGTAGACCATGACGGTTCATACATCGACGAGTTCGATGCTAAGGTTAACGCAACATTCTATGATCAGGCTGCTGATGCTGCTAAGAAAGCATACAAAGATCCTGACAGTGCAAGCACATACTCATTTGCAGGTTGGGCTGTTAAGGGCACAACAACAGTTATTGCAAGCGACAAGCTTCCCGCTGCAACTGCAGACGTAATCTACGTTGCACAGTACACAGCAACTCCTCGTCTCTTCACTGTAACATTTGCTAAGGATGACTACACACCTGTTATCTCATTCACAGGCATCAAGTACGGCACTCTTGAAGCAACTCTTGCAGACGGAACCAAGTTTGACGTTTCAACATATGCATTCGATGCTGACCTCTTTGGCGTACCTAAGGCTGACGGCACATATCACTATGCTTACGAATCATGGAACTTCGATTTCAGCGGCGGCATTGTTGATGATACTCTCATCCTTCCCAAGTACAGCAAGGAAAAGCATAACTTTGACAAGAACGGTGACGGTCAGGTAACAACAGCTGATGCTGAAGCAACAAATGCAACCTGCACAGAATCCGGCGGTTATAAGTACTCATGTACAAAGGACGGCTGCGGTCACTACTACATCACCGGCAATATCTCAGCTCTCGGTCATAACTGGACATCAAAGGTTGTTAAGGAACCCACCTTCAAGGAAGAAGGCCTTGCAGTCAACACATGTCAGCGTTGTGGCATAACAGAAGAAGAAGTTCTTCCCAAGAAGGATTATATCACCGTAACAGTTACTGTTAAGGATTCAAACGGCAAGGCATACGAAGGCGCTAAGGTCACAATTACACACGATGTAAGTGGCAAGAGCTACGGTCCTAACCTCACCAATCCTCAGGGCGTTGCAACATTCAAGGTTGAAGAATCAGGCAAGTACTTCGTTACAATCCTTGAAATCCCCGGCCATGAAGGCGGCGTCAGCGGTAATATCACTGTAGACGGTTCAGGTAACATCACTGACAACACTGTTCCCACTCTTAAGGGTGAATCACATCAGAACTGCTCATGTGGTTGCCACCGTGCAAACTTCTGGGGTATGCTCTTCAGATTCTTCCACAAGATCATTAAGTTCTTCGCAGGCAGATACATCTGCTGCGAATGCCCCGACAGCAGATATTAATCTCTGAATAAAAAAGAAATCCTGTTCCTGAAAAGGAGCAGGATTTCCTGCTTTACAGCATAATCTGAGCATAATTAAAAGGCGTTACATTTAATGTAACGCCTTTAGCTTTATTCTGTTATCAGTCTTTGATAACCTGCTTATACATCTTGATATATTCGTTAGCGCTCTTGCCCCAGCTGAAATCACATTCAAGGGCACGGATTACGAGGCTATCCCAATATTCCTTGTTATAATAAGCATCAAGACCGCGTCTGATAGCGCCGAGCATATCGTGCGCATTATATGTCTTGAAGGTGAAGCCGTTGCCTATGCCGTCACCGCTGTCTGTGATAGAATCACGAAGACCGCCTGTTTCGCGAACGATGGGTACTGTACCGTAACGAAGAGCAACCATCTGTGAAAGGCCGCAGGGCTCACTCTTTGAAGGCATAAGGAACAGGTCAGCACCGGCATAGATCTTTCTTGCAAGTGAAGGAATAAATGCAACCTGAATTGCAAGCTTGTCGGGATATTTGGCAGCCATTTCTTTAAAGAAGTTTTCATACTGCCAGTCGCCTGAGCCTAAAACTGCAATTTGTGCATCTGTTGTGCTGAGGAATTCATCAAGGATTCCCTTGATAAGGTCAAGTCCCTTGTGAGAAACAAGACGGCTTACAATACCGATAAGGGGCACATCTGCTCTTTCGGGCAGGCCCATTTCAGCCTGAAGAGCTTTCTTATTAGCAGCCTTGCCCTCTTTAGCATTTTTAACAGTGTAGTTCATAGCAATAGCGCTGTCGGTTTCGGGGTCATAGTTCTTAACGTCAATGCCGTTGAGAATGCCCTGAAGCTTCCACTGTCTGTCGCGAAGAATTGTGTCAAGTCCGTGGCTGTACCAGGGATCGAGAATTTCGCCTGCATAAGAGGGTGAAACAGTTGTAACCTTGTTGGCACATTCGATAGCACCCTTCATAAAGTTGACGTCACCGTCATATTCCACAATTGAGGTGTCAGCCGGGTCAAGACCTATAACGTCGCTGATAAGCTCCATTCCATAGGTGCCCTGATACTGAATGTTGTGGATAGTGAAAACTGTTTTAATGCCCTGGTACCAGGGATCCTTGCTGTAAAAAGCGGAATAGAAAACAGGTGTGAGAGCACTCTGCCAGTCATTACAGTGAATAATGTCAGGCTTGAAGTCAATTACGGGAAGAATTTCCAGAACGGCACGTGCAAAGAAGGTGAATCTTTCAGCGTCGTCGTAGTGGCCGTAAATAGTGTCTCTCTTGAAATAGTACTGATTATCTATAAGGTAGTAAATTACACCTTCGTGCTTTGCCTGGAAGATACCGCAATACTGTCTTCTCCAGGCAACAGGAACTGAGATGTTTGTGATAAAGGTCATTTTATCCTTGAGCTCCTGTTTGATTGTGTCATATAAGGGCATGACAACCCTGCAACCGATAAGTCTCTTTCTCAGAGCCTGAGGCAGTGAACCTGCAACGTCGCCAAGTCCGCCACTGGCCATAAAGGGAAGAGCTTCACTTGCTACAAATAAAACTTTCATTGTATTAATCTCCTGTTGGTTGGTTTTGCAAAATTATACGGTTATATTCTTTCCGATGTAAATGGGATAGCTTTCAGCACCACTGAGCTCTCTGCCCGGCTTGATAACAACATTCTTATCAAGAATTGCGCAGTTGATTTTAGCACCTGAGCTGATGAAGGAATCCTGCATGATGATTGAATTTTTAACTATGGCACCCTCAGCAATCTGCACACCTCTGAAAAGGATGCAGTTTTCAACAGTACCCTTTATGATGCAACCGTCAGCAACAAGGCTGTTTTTTGCATCTGCGCATACGCCGTAAATTGCGGGCATATCATCGCGTACCTTTGTGTAAACGGGGTGGTCGTTTGAGAAGAGATCCTTATATTCGCCATTGAGAAGACCCATGCTGATGTCATAGTAGCTCTGAAGGCTTTCAACAGTTTTTGCATAAGCTTCAATTTTGTGGCCTCTGATATAGAGAGAACCGACATTCTTGGCAATAATATCTCTTTCAAAGTTATCATAGCCCTGGCCCTGAGCTGAAGAAACCAGTCTTTCAAGAAGCACACGGCTCATAACGATAATGTTGAGTGAATAGTCTGCTGCAGCATCGCCTGCCTGACCCACTGTGACGTTAGTGATTTTGTCACCGTCAAGAGTGAAGGTCATAATGTTTTCGAGCTTGGGTACTATGCCGCGCTTATAGGCAATTGAGATGTCTGCACCGCTTTTGATGTGCTCATCAACAATTGCTTCATAGTCAAGGCTGCAAACTACATTACAGTCTGAAAGAAGAACATAGTCTTTGCCTGAGTCTGCGATATATGAAAGCATGCCCTCGAGAGCTTCAAGTCTGTTTTTATAAACACCGCCGCTGCCTGTAAGGTTAAAGGGAGGCAGAAGGGTAAGACCGTCACGTTTTCTTGAAAGGTCCCATGCTTTACCTGAACCGATGTGGTCCATAAGTGACTGATAGTTGGCCTTTGTGCTGATGCCAACCTTGCCGATACCGCTGTTGACCATGCTTGAAAGCACGAAGTCAATAAGTCTGTATCTGCCTGCAAAGGGTACTGACCCCATTGTGCGAACACTTGTAAGCTCGCTCAGACAATCGTCATAAACATTTGAGTAAATAATACCTAATACGTTAGGAGCTGCCATTTATTCTTCCCCCTTTACATCTGTGTCGATCATTTCCTTGGCTTTAACTGTGGCGCCCTTGCCGATTGTTACCTTTTCACCGATAACGGTTACGCCCCAATCGTCAAGTGAAGCAATTTCTTCGGGACTTTCGCCCACATGAGCCTTTTCCTCAACAACTGTATTTTCAGCAACGATAGAGTATTCAACAACTGCGCCTGCCTTGATGGTTGTGCCGGGCATGATAATTGAATATCTGACCTTTGCGCCTTCTTCGATTGTAACATTTGAGAAGAGAATTGAATAGTCAACATCACCCTCAATGAAGCAGCCTTCGCCAACCATTGAATTTTCAACCTTGGCTGCAGCTGAAATAAAGTGAGGCGGAGCGATGGGATTTCTTGAATAGATTCTCCAGCTGTCATCACTCAGGTCAAGGTCAACCTTGGGATTGAGCAGGTCAAGGTTTGCTTCCCAGAGGCTGTCGATGGTACCAACATCTTTCCAGTAGCCGTCAAACTTGAATGCGAACATTCTCTCACCGTTTTGGTGCATAGCGGGAATAACGTCATGACCGAAGTCGTTGCCTGAATCGGGGTTGTTTTCGTCATCGATAAGA
Organism: Acutalibacteraceae bacterium; assembly: GCA_045592465.1. Lineage (GTDB taxonomy): Bacteria > Bacillota > Clostridia > Oscillospirales > Acutalibacteraceae > UBA6857. Next base: position 10,893 of record JAZNUW010000108.1, read on the forward strand.
TATTGGCGAAGCTTTGACCATGTGAAGATATAAACACCCATTGAAGCCTTGTTGCTCTTGGGATTCTTCGGTTTTTCTTCAAATTCACTGATTGAGCCGTCATCATTGACAAACATAAGGCCGAAGCGTGATGCCTCTTCCCAGGGTACTTCAAGCATAGCTATTGTGCAGGCAGCATCCTTTGCCTTGTGATATTCAAGCATCTTGTTATAGTCCATCTTATAGATGTGGTCGCCTGAAAGCACTGCAACATATTCGGGATTATAACGGTCAATGAAGTTGATGTTCTGATAAATAGCGTTAGCTGTGCCCTTATACCATTCTGTACCCTTGATCTGCTGATAGGGCGAAAGAATGTGCACACCGCCATAGGAACGGTCAAGATCCCAGGGACCGCCGTTGCCGATATAATCGTTGAGCTCGAGAGGCTGATACTGTGTGAGTACGCCTACTGTTTCGATGCCTGAGTTAATGCAGTTTGAAAGGGGAAAGTCGATAATACGATACTTACCGCCATAGGGAACTGCCGGCTTCGCAATGTTTTTTGTGAGTATGCCAAGTCTGCTGCCCTGACCACCGGCAAGGAGCATTGCAAGGCACTCGGTTTTCTTTACCATAATGTTTCCTCCGTTCTTTTATATAATGATTAATTTATTTTTTTGATTTTGTTGCAGGCTTTTTTGCAGCCTTTTCTTTTTTAGGAGCAGCCTTCTTTGCTTTAGCCTTATTTTCTTCAACAAGCTTTTCAATTTCAGTTGCTTCCTCTTTTGCCTCGGGAGCCTTTCTGGCATTTGCTACCTTTTGGGGAGCAGCTTCCTTTTTGGCAACCTCAGTTTTTTCTTCCTTCACCTTCTTTGCGGGAGCCTTTTTTGTTGGCTTATCCTTGCGCACAAGAAGAATGCATGAAAGACCGGGCAGGTCAAGAGTTATGCTGTTTTCATAGCCGTGCATAGGCACTTTCTTTGAGGTGACCCTTGTTTTTGTACCCTTGCCGTCACCGCCGAATTCTTTCGCATCTGAAGAGAGGATAACCTCATAGACGCCTTCATTTTCAACACCGAAGGAATATTTCTCACGCATAACGGGAGTGAAGTTGCAAACTGCAGCAATTTCTCCGCCCTTGCTGTCACGTCTTGAGAAAGCGATAACACTGTTGTCGGTGTCATCGGGCACAAACCACTTGAAGCCTTCCCAGCTGTAATCAACTTCCCAGAAGGCGGGATATTTGAGATAGACACTGTTGAGCTTCTTGACATAAGCCTTAAGCTGCTGATGCTTTTCATATCCGAGAAGCAGCCAGTCAAGACCTGTGTCATATTTCCATTCAATAAACTGTCCGAATTCCTGACCCATGAATGTGAGCTTCTTGCCGGGATGAGCCATAAGATAACCCAGGAATGAACGTACGCCCCTGAATTTATCGTCATAGTCACCGGGCATTTTGCCTATAAGTGAGCATTTGCCGTGAACAACCTCATCGTGTGAAATGGGAAGAATGAAGTTTTCAGAGAAAGCGTAGAAGAATGAGAAGGTCAGAAGATTGTGATTATACTTTCTTGACAGACCGTCCATTGAGAAATAACGCAGAGCATCATTCATCCAGCCCATATTCCATTTGAAGTTGAAGCCGAGTCCGCCTATATCGGCAGGCTTTGAAACAAGAGGCCACGCAGTGCTTTCCTCAGCTATCATAAGAGCATAAGGAACTTCTCTGAAAATGTTTGTGTTGAGCTTGCGAAGGAAGTCAACTGCCTCAAGGTTTTCGTTGCCGCCATACCTGTTGGCAATCCACTGACCGTTATCTCTGTCATAATCCAGATAGAGCATAGATGCAACCGCATCAACGCGAAGACCGTCAATGTGATATTTGTCAAGCCAGAAGAAGGCTGAGCTCATAAGGAAGGAGACAACTTCATTTCTGCCGAAGTCAAAGACCTTTGTGCCCCAGGATTTATGCTCGCCCTTTCTGTCGTCTGCATATTCATAGCAGGCCTCACCGTCAAAGCAGGCAAGTCCGTGCTCATCCTTGGGGAAGTGAGCAGGCACCCAGTCAAGAATAACTCCTATTCCGTTTTGATGGCACGTATCTATAAAGTGCATAAAATCGTGAGGAGTGCCATATCTTGAGGTTGCTGCAAAATAGCCTGTTACCTGATATCCCCATGAGCCGTCAAAGGGATATTCTGACATTGGCATAAGCTCAATATGTGTGTACCCCATATCCTTGACATAAGGCACAAGCTCATCTGCAAGGTCTTTATATGAATAGGGGTTGCCGTCTTCATGAGTTTTCCATGAGCCTGCATGAACCTCATAGATGTTCATCGGTGACTCATAGACGTTTTTCTTTTTAGCCTCTTTTATCCATTTGCTGTCTTTCCACTTATAGCCTGAAAGCTCATAATATTTTGAAGCTGTCTGCGGTCTTGTTTCGCTGTGGAAGGCATAGGGGTCAGCCTTGGCAGTTTTTTTGCCGTTTTGTGCAGTGACGAGGAATTTATAGTTGTCATACACTTTGACACCGGGGATGTAACATTCCCACATACCTGCATCGTTTATGAGTGTCATTTCGCCGCGTGCTTCGTCCCAGTCGTTGAAGTCGCCTATAACACTGACTGCTCTGGCGTGAGGAGCCCACACACGGAATGAGTAAAGGTCTTTTTCCTGTTGCACCTTGTGTGCACCCATATACTCATAAGCTTTTATGTTGTTTCCCTGATGAAAGAGATAGAGAGCAACATCATCGCCGCATATTTTCTTTTCCGCCATTATAACACCTCTTTTGTTTTGATGTCGTGGTGCAAAGAGAAAAAGGTCATAATAACCCACTCTTTACAATACCTCATTTATCATAATATCACTATGAAGTTTAAATTTCAAGAGTTTTTGGCATTTTGTTACAAGTTTTTTTAAAATGTAAATTTTGGTTTGTGCACTTTGTTAGAAGGAAATAAGACGCATTTGTTAAGTTTGTTGTATTGATCCACAAAGATATCCGTAACTTCCGTAAAGAAACAAACGAGCCTTATTTTATCACATTTAAATAAGGAGTTTTGTCGTAAAGCAGAGAGAAAATACCTTTAATTTATGATGTGTTCTCATTGACAAAAGACGGGATAAATGGTATAGTTAACTAGTATAAGCATTGACAATCTTGTTAAGGGAAAGAGGAAAAGCTATGGCAAGGTACACCAAAGAAGATATAATCCGCATAACAAAAGAAGAGCAGGTTGATTTTATCTGCCTGCAGTTCACTGATATTCTCGGCACATTAAAAAGCGTGAGCATCACTGTCAGCCAGCTTGAAAAGGCTCTTGGCAACGGCTGTATGTTTGACGGCTCATCAATTGACGGCTTTGTCAGAATTGAAGAAAGCGATATGCGCCTTCATCCTGACCTTGACTCATTTGTTATTCTTCCCTGGGACGAAACCTCAGGCAAAACTGCAAGACTTATCTGCGACGTTTATAACGCAGACGGCACACCCTTTGAGGGCGACCCCAGATATGTTTTAAGACGCGCTATCAAAAAGGCTGCAGATATGGGATACACCTGCTGTGTGGGCCCCGAGTGTGAATTTTTCCTTTTCCATCTCGACGAGCAGGGCAAGGCAACCACAAACACCTACGACCACGGCGGATATTTTGATTTAGGTCCCGTTGACAGAGGCGAAAGATGCCGTAAGGATATCTGCCTTTGCCTTGAAAAGATGGGCTTTGAAATTGAAGCCTCTCACCACGAAAATGCTATTGCTCAGCACGAAATTGACTTTAAATATGACGAGGTTCTCAGAACTGCAGACAATGTTATGACCTTTAAATATGTTGTCAAGAATCTTGCAAATGCACACGGTCTTTATGCAACCTTTATGCCCAAGCCCATTTACGGAATCTGCGGCTCAGGTATGCATATCAACATTTCACTTTTCAAAGACGGTGAAAATGCTTTCTGTGACAGCAGCGATGCTGCAGGTCTCAGCGGTGTGGCATATAACTTTATTGCAGGTGTTATGCATCACATCAAGGCTATCACAGTAATCACAAACCCCATTGTCAACTCATATAAAAGACTTGTTCCCGGCTATGAGGCTCCCGTATATATTGCCTGGTCTGCCAAAAACAGAAGTCCCCTTGTACGTATCCCCACTGCAAGAGGCGCAGGCACAAGAATCGAGCTTCGTAACCCTGACCCCTCTGCCAACCCCTATCTTGTTATGGCAGCAGTGCTTCAGGCAGGTCTTGACGGCATTGAAAACGGCATGACTCCTCCCTCACCCAAGGATTCAAATATTTTCAGCCTCACTCCCGATGAAAGAAAGGCTCAGGGCATTCACTCATTGCCCAAGACTCTTTATGATGCAATCAGAGAGTTCAAATACAGCGACTTTGCCAAGATGGCAGTAGGCAGCCATGTCCACAGCAAATATATCGAAGCAAAGGCAGAAGAGTGGAAGGAATACAGCACAAGAGTTTCCCAGTGGGAAATCGACAAGTATTTAGGTAAATATTAATCAGATTCAGGGCAAGAAAAAAACTTGCCCTGTTTTAGACAGCAAGTAAAGGTAAAACTATGGACTATAAAATTAACCCCTACGCATATAAAAATATTTTTGCCGTACCTGCTCAGGTGGTTGATGATAACATCCGTCTGGCAAGTGTTATTCAGCTCAAGGTGCTTATGTATATGCTTCGCCACAGTGACGAAGAGCTTTCTTCAGAGGATATTGCAGGTGCACTTGGCTATGATAAGACAGACGTTGATGATGCAATGATTTTCTGGAACGAAAGAGGTCTTCTTGTCAGAGATGAAGCTGAGGCAAAGCCCCTTATGCATATTGAAGCGGTGTCTGAGGTGAAAATCGAAAAGGCTGAAGCAGAGCCCGCCGTACCTGTAAAGAAGGTCAGCGATATCCCGATATCAAGACCCAGCTATGAGCAGATAGCTCTGAGACTTCAGGAGTGCAGGGAATTCAGCGACCTTTTTGCCGAGGCACAGAAGGCTCTTGGCAAAACTATCGGCTATGACGGACAGTCGGTGCTTATTATGATGCACGACAGCTACGGTCTGCCCTTTGAGGTTATTCTCATGGCTATTGAATACAGCGTCAGCCAGAAAAAGACAGGATTTTCTTCAATTGCCAAGGTGGGCAAGTGCTGGAGTGAAAACGGAATAGACACCCTTGAGGGTGCTATGGAATATATAGAAGAGCACAATATAGTGAACGAAACCTGGAATAAGCTTCGCTCACTGACAGACATAACCAACAGAGTACCCACAGAAAAGCAGAGAAAGCTTCTCACCTGCTGGATAAAGGAATATGGCTATGATGCTGATATGATTTATTACGCCTATGAGGAAACTATCAACGCAACGGGTAAGCTGAGCCTGGCCTATATGGATAAGATAATCCGCAACTGGCACGAAAAGGGTGTGAAAACACCTATGGATATCCAGGCGGAAAAGGCAAAGTGGCTTGAAGCAAGAGAAGCAGGCAAGACCGCTAAGAAAAACGGCAGCAATCAGTCCGGAAAGAAAAAGCCTGCACCGTCTTATGATACGGAAGCTTTCACAAAGAAAGCAATAGGTATTAAATATAAAAAGCCAAACACAAATTAAGAAGGTGAAAATATGTCCTATAAAAGAAGTGTGTATATAAAGGCAAAGGAAATTCTTGCAAAAAGAAAAGCCGCTGCAGAAAGAGAAGCAGAAATGCGTCACGCAGAGGCAGTTAAGGCTTGCCCTGAAATTATCGAGGTTGAAAGAGAAATGGCTTCACACGGCGCAGACGTTGTCAAGGCTGTGGGAATGGGTGCAAATCTTGACGAATATATTATGTCTCTTGCTAAGGCAAACCTGAGAGCACAGGAAAAACGCAAGACTCTTCTCAGAAGCGCAGGCTTCCCTGAAGATTATCTTGATGTGAAATACACCTGTGAAATCTGTAAGGATACGGGCTTCAACAAGGAGTTTTACTGTCAGTGCTACCGCAAGCTCATAAGAGATGTTGCAAGAGAAGAGTTAGGCGCGAACTCGCCTCTTAAGAGATGTACCTTTGGCAGCTTCCGACTTGACAGATATCCCGATGTGGTTGACGATGAGGTGGGTGTTAATCAGAGAGCGCATATGAAAGACAATTTCGAGTACTGTAAGGAGTATGCCGAAAACTTCACCAGCGACAGCCGCGGAATTTTTATGTACGGCAAAACAGGTCTTGGCAAAACGCATCTCTCACTTGCTATTGCAAATGTTCTTATAGATAAGGGCTATGATATTTATTACGGCAGCATTCAGTCAATAATGGATAAGCTTGAGGCAGAGCATTTCGGCAGACTGCCGAGAGAAGACAGCATAAAAGAGGATATTCTCACCTGCGACCTTCTGATAATCGATGACCTGGGCACAGAATTTTCTACTCAGTACACAAATGCTGAATTGTATAATATAATCAACAGCAGAATGCTTGCATCTCTGCCCACAATCATCAGCACGAACCTTGACATCGATGATATCGGTGAAAGGTATTCGGAGCGCGTTGTTTCGAGAATTATGGGCAACAGTGAAGCAATGTATTTCTGCGGTAAGGATATAAGACAGTTCTGATCAGATACGGCTCTGCATAGCTTTGTGCAGGGCCTTTTGTTTTTCCGCGGTCAAAATATTTTTATAAAACTATTGATTATAAGAGCTGATTTGAGTATAATAATATTCACATCTGCTGGAATAGCTCAGTTGGTAGAGCAGCGCATTCGTAATGCGCAGGTCGCGTGTTCGAGTCACGTTTCCAGCTCCAGAATCAGGCACTGCTCGGGCAGTGCTTTTTTAGTAGAAAAAATTTTTATAATACTATTGACAATGCCGTAACGTTATAGTGTATACTGCTTTTGTGAGGTGATAAAATGAAAATGCAGATTAAAGAATTCGCCTTGTTCTGCGGTGTAAGTGTGCGCACACTTCATTATTATGATGAAATAGGCTTGCTTAAGCCTGCTCTGGTTGACGCGCAGAATGGCTATCGCTTCTATGATGGGGAATCACTTCTGAGAATGCAGGAGATTCTCTTTTACCGGGAGCTTGATTTTTCGTTGAAAAGCATTGGTGAAATTTTATCATCTTCAGACTATAATAAAGAAAAGGCACTCGCTCAGCAGAAAAAGCTTCTTATATTAAAAAAAGAGCGCCTGGAAAGGCTTATTTCTGCTATTGACGGTGCAGCGAAAGGAACAACAGATATGAAAGCATTTGATAACAGTGACTTTGAAAATTATAAACAGGAAGTCAAAGAAAAATGGGGCGAAACCGCTGCCTACAGTCAGCACGAAGAGAAAACAAAAAATTACTCAAAGGATAAGTGGAATAATCTTGCCGATGAAATGAGTGAAATCTTCGCTGAAGCGGCAGAGTACATGGCAAAGGGCGAAGCTCCCGATTCTGAAAAAGCACAGAGCATAGTCAGAAAGCTGCAAAGCCATATTACCGAAAACTACTATAACTGCACAAAAGAAATCTTAGCAGGTCTTGGTCAGATGTATGTTTTTGATGAGCGCTTCAGAAATAATATTGATAAGCACGCCCAGGGTACGGCAGAGTTTATGAGTAAGGCTATAGAAATATACTGCAAAAGATAATTATCAGCACAAAAAACACCTTTGCTTTTTGTGCGGGGTTGCTAAGGACAGATAAAATAGACCAGTGGGAGACACTTTGTATAGGCGTGTTCTCCCACTTTTCTTTTATAAAAAATTGACACTTTCGGATTGAAAGTGTCATAGAGGGTT